>DATNKC010000565.1:0-4323 GCA_035603615.1 Steroidobacteraceae bacterium
CAACCCTGCGGATTGACGCCGGACATGACATGCGCAATGGCGCCATCCTTGCCCGCGGCGTCCATGGCTTGAAAAATGATCAGTAGAGCGTAGCCGTTCGATGCGTAGAGTAATTCTTGCCGCGCACTCAATTCTTTGACGTGTGTGCCCAGCATGTCGCGGTACTGGCGCTTGCTTTCGTACGCGGGGCGCACCGCCGTCGGCCACTTCTTGAGGTCGACATGGGTTCCCGGTTTCACTCGATAATCAGCCGACTTGATACGCATGCTCTTTCCGCTGGGGTAAGCGATTTCTGACATCCGCTCTCTGCGATACCGTACAGCATAGCGCAGTCATTGCGCGCAGCATCCGTCAGGCAAACAATAAGGAATCCGCGATGAAGTGCACACACCGGCGGTCGCTCGGCTTGCCGAGTCTCATGGCCTCGGCACTCATTCTGGGGGGCGCGGCACTGGCTCGCGCAGCTGATTTCCAGCTGCCCGCACTCAATTCGCCGCCGAGCAGCGAGCACCACCCGGGAAAAATGATTTGGGCCGATCTGGTCACTCCCGATCTGGCCGCGGCCGAGAAATTCTATGGCGGGTTGTTTGGCTGGACGTTTCAGCGCATCCGCGCCGGCGAGGTCAATTATGCGGTGGCAATGCTCGACGGACGCCCGATAGGCGGAATAGTCGAGAAGGCGATCCCGGCCGGTCAGCATCAACAGTCCGCATGGCTGACTTTTCTGGCCACCAATGATCTCGACGCCGGCAAGAAGGTCGCCGTCTCTCACGGGGCAAAAGTCCTGAGAGACATCAAGAGCTATCCCCTGCGCGGCCGTCAATGCGTCTTATCGGATCCGGAGGGCGCGGTGTTCGCGCTTCTCGCCTCGAGCAGTGGCGATACGCCGGATTACCTGCCGGCGACCGGCGATTGGATCTGGACCTCGCTGCATGCCAAGGATGCGGGAGCGGAAGCGGCCTTTTACCAAAATCTGCTGGGCTATGATGTTTTCGATCAGCCGAGTGACGATGGGCTGGAACATTTAATCCTGTCGACCGATAACTATGCCCGCGCCAGTGCCAATGATCTGGAGCGCGACTCAGCGCGCCGTCACTCTCACTGGCTGAATTTCGTGCGCGTCGAGAATGCGGCCGACAGTGCCGCCAAAGTTGTGGCCATGGGAGGCCGCGTTTTGGTCCAGCCGCGTGCTGACCGGCACGGCGGCATGCTGGCGGTGATCGCAGATCCCGCCGGAGCGCCGATCGGCTTGATGGAGTGGAGCGAGAGCGACACCAAGGCGGAGCCGAAATGAAAATCCCACGTGGTCGATTGATGGCGAGTGGTCTTGGTGCGATGGCATCGCTGTTGTTGTGTGCTTGTGAGGTAACCGGTGTCGGCGTTGAGGGCAGCGTTGGATACGACGGCGGCTATTACGAGCCCTACGGCTATGATTACGGCGGTTGGGGTGCCGGCTATCGCGTGGGCCCCGGACGATGCTGCGATCATCGCGACGATCACCACGATGTCGGCCGAGGGCACGCCGGACGCGCACCGGCTTACCGCCCCGCGCCTGCCGGGCGATCGGCGCCGTCCATTCCGAGCCGCTCCAGATCACGCTGATCTTCGGCTCAAGCCGGTGATCTTCGGTTTAAGCGCTGGTGTAGTATCGGCAACTCCCAAACGTTGCCGTGGAACTACCCATTGCTCGAGTCGAACCTTGTGCCCGATGCGAGGGCCGCGCGCCGCATCCTTCTGGCCAGCATGGTCGGAACCACCATCGAGTTCTATGATTTCTACATCTATGCCACCGCCGCGGTGTTGGTTTTTCCACGGCTGTTCTTTCCCAAGGGCGATCCGGCAGTCGCGACCCTGCAATCGCTGGCGACGTTCGCGCTAGCCTTTGTCGCGCGGCCCATTGGGGCGGCAATCTTCGGGCATTTCGGCGATCGTGTCGGGCGCAAAACCACCCTGGTCACGGCACTCTTGACCATGGGTATTTCGACCATCTCAATCGGACTCTTGCCGACCTATGCCTCCGTCGGCGTGTATGCGGCGTTGCTTCTGGCGCTGTGCCGCGTTGGGCAAGGGATCGGCTTGGGCGGAGAATGGGGCGGCGCGGTGCTGCTCGCGACTGAGAATGCGCCCGCGGGTAAACACGGTTGGTACGGCATGTTTCCGCAGCTCGGTGCGCCGCTCGGCCTGTTCTTTTCAATCGGCGCGTTTCTCCTCATCGGCAATCAATTGTCCGAGGCGCAGTTCTTCAGCTGGGGATGGCGCGTGCCTTTCTTGGCGAGCACCGTGCTCGTGGCAGTGGGCTTATACATCCGCCTGCAACTGGTGGAAACGCCCGCCTTCAAGCGCAGCATCGCCCAAGGCGAACGCGTACGCCTGCCCTTCAACGTGGTGTTTTCGAAATTCCCCCTGCCGCTTCTTTTGGGGACCTTGGGCTCGACGACCACTTTCGTGGTGTTTTATCTGGCGAACATCTTCGCGCTGGGCTGGGGCACGACTTCGTTGGGGTTTCCGCGGCAGCAATTCCTGATCATGCAAATGCTGGCGGCGGTGATCTTTGGCCTGATGATCCCGCTGGCGGGGTCGATGGCCGATCGCATCAGCGGCCGCAGGATGCTGATCGTCGCCACGTTGCTGATCATCGCCTACGGTTTTGGCTTCAACGCCCTGTTCAGCGCACACCAGACGGCTGCCGTATTCGTGTTTTTAGCGTGCGGATTCGGCTTGAGCGGGCTTTCCTATGGGCCGCTGGGAAGCGCCCTGGCGACCCTGTTCCCGACACCGGTCCGCTATACGGGCACCTCGCTGGCGTTCAATTTTGCCGGAATCCTGGGCGCCTCGATCGCGGCGCCCATCGCAACTTATTTGGCGAAGCACTATGGCTTGGCTTTTGTCGGGTATTATTTGTCGACGACCGCGCTCATCTCGCTTATTGCTCTGATGTTCATCAAAGGTGAGACAAAATGATTCAACACAATATTGCGTTTGCCGCGCTGCTGTCCGCAGCGTTGCTATTTGCGAGTCCGCACGCCCAGGGTGCCGATGGCTATGATGCGGCGCTGACGCACCCGGGCCGACCGGCGGCGGATTCAGCCCGTGACGCGATCGATCATCCGGCGGAGATGCTGCGGCTAGCCGGCATCAAGCCGGGGATGAAGGTTGCCGACGTCCTGGCCGGAGACGGGTATTACAGCGAGCTGCTGAGTTATGTGGTGGGCCCCACGGGCCATGTGTTTCTGATCAACAATCTTGCATTCGACAATTGGAGCCAGCCGGCCTTGAAGGACCGCATGGCCGGCGGCCGCCTGACCAATGTAACGCAGCAGACGGTCGATCTTAACGACATGCAATTGCCGCCGGCGAGCCTGGACGCGATCCTTTTGGTGAAGGTGTATCACGACATGTATTGGGTGAATACCAATCCGAAAAATCCCTGGCCCAAGGTCGATGTCAGCTCCGTTCTTGATCAATTGTCGCGGGCGCTCAAACCCGGCGGGGTCTTGCTGTTGATCGATCATTCGGCCAAGGCAGGTCACGGTAAATCCGACGCGGGGGAATTGCATCGCATTGAAGAGGCGTTTGCCGTTCAGGATTTTAGCGCCCACGGCTTCAAAGTCATCGCCAAGAGCGACTTGTTGAGAAGACCGGACGACAAGCGCGATCTGATCAGCTACAAGGGTCCTGCACTGGGCAAAACCGATCGATTCGTTTTGGTGTTTCGCAAGACTTAGTCCGAGCCGCTCAAACTCACAGTGCCGAGACCGCGTTCAGCCAACGCTGCATGCTGGCCGAATCCATCGCCCCGGTCTGGCGGGCGATCTCCTTGCCCGCACGAAACACGATCATGGTCGGAATTGCGCGGATGTTGAAGCGTCCGGCCGGTGCCGGCTCATCCTGGGTATTGAGCTTCGCAAAGCGCAGCTTGGGCTCCAATTGGCGCGCGGTTGCTTCATAAAAGGGCGCCATGGCGATGCACGGTCCGCACCAGGGGGCCCAAAAATCCACCACAAGCGGCAGATCGCTCCGGCTCAGGTGCTTGTCGAAATTCGCCTCGGTCAATTCGACCGGCTTGCCCTCGAACAAGGGCGAATGGCACTTGGGACAGCGGGGAGCGTCCTTCAGCCGATCGCTCGGCAAGCCGACGACCGAGTCGCAATGACCGCAAACCACTTGAGTGCGCTCGCTCATAAGTTGGCCTATTTGGGTTGTGCAACCAGAATTAGAAAGCTATCCGGCACCACGGTCGCGGGTGCGCGCGGCTGATCCTCGTTCACTGCCGGCGGCGGACCGAATTGCGCGGCGGCCAGATAAATCCGGTGGGTGGCGGGA
>DATNKC010000566.1:0-6235 GCA_035603615.1 Steroidobacteraceae bacterium
TATCATTGATGAGGCAAAATCCCGCCAGCGCGCGATCGCAGCAAATCAGCATCGCCGCCCAGTGCGCTTGAGACCAGTACTCATCGAGGGGATAGGCATCGAACAAACCCCGCGCATTCAGATCGCCGCGCGCGGTGCCACTCCAGAATTCAGAGAAATCGTGGGTGTAGAGCTGCATGAGGTTTTGAATGACCGGCGCTTGGCCACGCTCGGCGTCCGCCACGGACACGGATCCCTGCTCTTCCATAATTGCACTTATCGTGTAGGACTACGGCCTACGACGGCTGTAGGCGCGGACCACTATACCGAAGCACGGTCCACGCGCATGCTTTTTACGCAAAGCGCGCCGGCGCAAAGGAATGACCATGAAGGTGCTCGTGACGATTTTGCTCGCAGCTTGCATGACCGGATGCTTGGGCAACGGCGGAAACGTTCCCCACGAGGACAGCGAGGGAGCAACCCCTCACAACGAAGGGGCACCCTTGTGTCACGACGGGACGCCCCCGCCCTGCGTGATTCGCAACTAGGCTCCGGAGTGCCCGGCGGGAACGAAAATCGCCCGCGCCCTGGCTATTTTTTTTATCACGCCGAGGCTGCCTCCAACGCCCACATCGATCGAGGCGTTGTGCGTAAAGGTTTGGGAACCCACCCCCGTTCCAATCGCCACCGGGTCTGAGTCGGAGAAGTCCTCGAGCAGCAGCCCATTTGCGCCGAGCTGGGCAGCTTGCGTGCGCATCGCTTCAATCATTTTCGCAATCGCGCGCTCGCCTCCGGCGCTCGACACGCTCTTTCTCGAGGCGCCCAATACTGCGATCTCCTCAAAGCTCTGTGGCGCCTGGGTGTACACCTTCACCGCCGCCGGCAATATCGGTGAACGAGGCACGCCTGTCAGCACTTGAGACGAGGTTGCGCAGGAGGCCAGCGTCGCGGCCATCGACAAGGTGACGATCGAGCGTAGACCATAGATAACGCGTGGACCTAGGCGCACTTAACTTCCGCCCTCTTCGGCAACTATTTTGGCGGCGGCGCGCCGGCAGCGGGCGCACTCGGCGCCGCCGGCGGGGAATCGCCTTTGGTGGTGCGTTTGGTGAATCGCCAGCCGTCCTTGGTCTTGACGAGGCTGTCGGTGTAAGTCGCAGTCGCCAGGATGCTCGGCGGCTTGGTGCCGATATCGACCAGCATCAAATACACGTTCCCGCTGGCTTCCTTGGAATTTCCGGTGATCAGCAAGTTGTTGTTCCAATGCTTGCGCGTCGCGCCGCCGAGCTTTTCACGCCAAGTCTTGACGAAATTGACCAATGCATCGTGGCCGACCGAGGTGTTAAAAACACCGTCGGCAGTGAACGTCGCAGCCCAGCCCTCGGCATCGCCGCTGTCGATGGCAATGTTGTAGCGAGCGTACAGCTGTTGAATTTCAAAGTAATCCTGCGCGCTCAATTCGTTCGCAGCCATGCAGGTGCCCGCGAACATGATCCCGGCGGCCAATGCAGAAAGTAATATTTTTTTCATGATGACTTCCAAATTCAGTTTTAGTGTTTACTTCGCCGGATTGACCAGCGCCTGATACGTCAAGGCACGCGACAAATTCTCGACATCGGGTGCGCCAGGGGCCATCAGCCAACGCTGCACGATGCCGACGAAAACCACATCGTTAGTCGGATCGATCCAGAACCAGGTGCCGGCAACGCCATCCCAGAGGAAAGTCCCCTTCCCGGCGGTACTGCCGAGTTTTAGAGGATCTTCAAGAATCGCAAAGTCATAGCCAAAGCCCAAGCCCGGTTGCATCTGATAGAGACCGATGCCGAACTTCCGGGCGTTCTTCACCTCGTCAGAGATGTGATTGGTGCGCATCAGTTCGATCGAGCTCGGCGCCACCAGCCGCACGCCATTCAATTCGCCGCCATTCAATACCATTTGCGCGAAACGCAAATAATCGCCCGCGGTGGAATAAAGACCGCCGCCGCCGGAGGGCATCCCCGGTGGCTGACTGATGCCCGGGTCCCGCGGCATGGGGGTCGCGTCCGGACCGGCGTCGCTTTGATAAATGGCGGCCACACGATCAAGCTTTTCCGCGGGAACATAGAATCCCGTGTCCTTCATCCCCAGGGGAACGAATATGCGCTCGCGCAAAAAATCGGCAAACGGCTTACCGGAAAGCTTTTCGACCAAGTAGCCTTGGATGTCAACCGAAACGCTATACACCCAGCCTTCTCCGGGCTGATAGAGAAGCGGTAATTTGGCGACGCGGCCGACGAAGTCTTGCAGCGTGGGCGCACTCAGGAGATTCGCTTCCTGATACATTTTATCGACCGGAGTTGACCCGAAAACGCCGTAGGTAAAGCCGGCGCTATGCGACATCAGCTCGCCCATCGTCGGCGCATGCGCAGGCTTATCCAGGGTGGGTTTGCCATCCTTATCGACGCCAGAATAGACTTTCAAATCGCGAAACTCGGGGATGTAACGCGCAATCGGATCGCTGGGTTTCCATTTCCCCTCCTCGTACAACATCATCATGGCAATGCCGGTAATCGGCTTCGTCATCGAATAGATGCGAACGATGGTGTCCTTCTGCATCGGTTTTTGGCCCGCGACATCCGCGAAGCCATAGGTCTTTTCCTCGACAATTTTTCCGTGCCGCGCGAGGACGGTGACCATGCCGGCCAACTTCTTGGAATCGACCAGCGATTTCATCCCACTGTCGAGTCTGGCGAGACGTTCCGTGGAAAATCCCGCCATTTCGGGCTTGGTTTCCGGGATCTCGCTGCTGGCAGCCGCCGCGTGCGACTGTTTCGCCGTCTGCGCAGAGAGGGGGCTCGTAACAGCGAGCAGCGCGAGTATCATCGCCCCCAAGACGCTTCGAAGTAACATAGGAATCTTCCCCCGTTCTTTTTTGCCGTCCCGATCATGCCACGAGGCCAACCGAAGAGACAGGATATATCTGGACTGCGACGCCCCGCCGCCTTCGCCAGACCGTGTGCATTCGTCTAGAATGGCGCGAAAAGGGGTATCAACGGGGATGAGCGATTTAACCGACCAACGCGTGGGCACGGACAGAGCCGCGTTGCTCAATCAACTGCGTATCGATCGCAGCGAGCCTCCCTCCTCCGGTGGTCATGGCAAATGGTGGGCAACGGGCATCGCCGTCATGATCATCGCCGCTTCGGCCATCTGGTACCTGAACCGTCCCACCGGTGTGCCAATCACCACAGCGGTGGCGCAAGCCGTGGCGAGCGGTGCGCCAGGCGCGTCGGCCGGTCCTTCCTTGCTGGACGCCTCGGGTTATATCGTCGCGCGGCGGCGCGCGACCGTCTCCTCCAAGGTCACCGGCAAGGTGGTGCAGGTCATGCTCGAGGAGGGACAGCGCGTGGAGGCGGGACAGATTATTGCGCGCTTGGACGACTCCAATTGGCGCGCAGCACTCGACCAGAGCAACGCACAGCTGCAGCAGGCCGAGGCCAACGTCGATTCCGCACAGACGGCCTACGATGACGCCAAACCAATATTTGAGCGCGCCGAAAAGCAGAAGGCGGTGGCCGTCATCAGCGCGCAAAGTTTCGATGAATCGCACGCGCAATACAATGTGGCGCGCAACAATCTGTTGATCGCGCAACGCGGTCTCGAGGCAGCGCGAACTGGCGTCGTGGTGGCACAACGCAGCCTCGATGATACCGTCATCCGTGCACCGTTCGCGGGAATCGTCACCGAAAAGTCGGCCCAGCCCGGCGAGATGGTCTCGCCGGTTTCCGCGGGCGGCGGCTTCACCCGCACCGGCATCGGCACGATCGTCGATATGGATTCGCTCGAAGTCGAGGTGGACGTCAGTGAAAACTTCATCAATCGAGTGCGGCCTCAGCAGCCGGTCACCATCAAACTCAACGCCTACCCGGACTGGGACATTCCCGGGTCGGTTATTGCCATGATTCCCACCGCCGACCGCGCCAAGGCGACCGTCAAAGTGCGGATCGCCATCGGGCAAAAAGATCCCCGCATCATTCCTGAGATGGGGGCTCGCGTCGCCTTTTTGAGCGACAAAGAGCCCGCGACGGCAGGCGCCGAGAAGAGTCCAGCAGCGGGCGTCGTCATCCCCGCCGAAGCCGTCGTCACCGGCGGCACGGCCAACATTGTGTTTGTCGTGCACGGATCGACGGTGGAACGGCGCGCGGTCCGTCTCGGCGGCAAAACCAGTTCGGGCCAGATCATCAGCGCCGGACTGGAACCTGGGATCATCGTCGCGCTCGGCGACTTGAGCAAACTCAGCGACGGCTCGCGCGTCCGCATCGAAAAACAGTAAGGAGCTTACGATGAGCACCCTGGTTTCTCTTAAAGACGTCGTGAAGCGCTATCAGCGCGGCAAGCAATCGGTCGAGGTGCTGCACGGCGTAAATCTGTCGATTGAACAGGGAGAATTCCTGGCGCTCATGGGGCCTTCCGGTTCAGGCAAGACCACGCTTCTCAATCTGATCGCCGGCCTGGATCAGCCCACCGAGGGCGAGGTGACGGTGGCCGGCGAGCGGATCGACCGGCTGTCCGGCGGCAAGCTCGCCAAATGGCGTGCCCGCCACATCGGATTTGTCTTTCAGTTTTACAACTTGCTGCCGGTCTTAAGCGCGGCACGCAACGTCGAAGTACCGCTGCTGCTGACCAACCTGTCCTCGAAGCAACGCAAGCAAAATGTGCGGGCAGTCCTCGAACTGGTCGGTCTCGCCGATCGCGCCACCCACAAACCGGGCGAGTTGTCCGGCGGCCAGCAGCAGCGCGTATCCATTGCGCGCGCGCTCGTCGCCGATCCCACGTTGTTGGTGTGCGATGAACCCACGGGCGATCTCGACCGCGAGAATGCCGAGGAAATCTTAAGACTGCTGCAAATGCTGAATCGTCAGCAGGGCAAGACCATTATCATGGTGACGCACGATCCGCTCGCGGCCGATCACGCCTCGCGGATCTTGCATGTGGATAAGGGCCGGCTGGTCGACTCGACCGAGCGCAACGCCGCATGAAATATTTCATGCTCATCTGGGCAGGGTTGTGGCGCAAGAAGACCCGCACCATCCTGACCATGCTGTCGATCGTCGTTGCATTCTTGCTGTTTGGTCTGCTGCAAGGAATCAATCAAGGGATCAAGGCCGGTCTCAGCGACACGCGCAACAATCGTCTGTGGACCACCAGCCGCATGAGCGCCATCAATTCGATTCCGGCCAGCCTCATGGACCGCATAATGACTGTGAAGGGTGTACGCACTGTCACACACCTGAGCTACTTCGGCGGATACTTCCAAGACGCAAAGAATGCCATCCCTGCCTTTACCACCAACATCGACAAGCTCGCGATCGTCTATCCGGAACTCAACATCACCCCAGCGCAGATCGCCGCCATGAAGGCGACGCGGCCCGGCGCGCTCATCGGGCGTCCATTGGCAAAAAAATACGGCTGGAAAGTCGGCGATAAGGTTCCTCTGGGAACGACAATTTGGACCAACAATGACGGCAGCAACAACTGGGCCTTTGATATCGTCGGAATATTCGACCCCTTGCCGGGGTCGAGCGGAAATCCCCTCGCTTCCGCTTTCTGGATCAACTACGACTATTGGGACGAAGCGCGGCAATTCGACAAGCATCGGGTGCATCAATACATCGTTCAGGTAGATGACCCGACGCATTCCGCGGAGATTTCATCGCAAATAGACAAGCTGACGGAGAATTCATTTGATGAGACTCGTACGCAAACCGAGAATGCGGCGTTGCAATCGAGACTTAAGCAATTTGCCGATATCAATTTTATCGCCAACGCCATTGTCGGCGCGGTGATGTTCACATTGTTGTTTCTCACTGCCAACACGATGATGCAATCCGTGCGCGAGCGAATTCCGGAGTTGGCAGTCCTGAAAACGTTGGGATTCAGCGGCGGCAAGGTCTCGGTGCTCGTCCTTATCGAGTCCCTCATGCTCTGCCTGTTCGCCGCCGTTGTGGGGTTGATCCTTTCCGCGGGTGCAATGAAGCTCGTAGGCTCCGTATTTGGTCCTGCCATACTGCTGCCCGTTGTGGTCATTATCGGGCTGGTGATCGCCGTCGCGCTGGCCTTCATCAGCGGTCTGCCGCCTGCCTTGCGTGCCCAGCGGCTCAACATAGTCGACGCGCTCGCAGGTCGATAGGGAACGACAATGAGCGCATTCAGACAAATTGCCGCGGTCACCGCCATCAACATTCGCAGTTTGCCGCAACGAATCGGCACGTCCTCT
>DATNKC010000567.1:0-6461 GCA_035603615.1 Steroidobacteraceae bacterium
CGCATATCAATTGCGAGAGGGAGAGGTCTATGATTTCCATATTGCCGAAAAGCCTGCGGGCTACGCTGCCGGCGCTGATGTCGCCGGCGATGATGATGATGGTGATGATGATGTTGTTGTTGGGCGCCGCGCCGCTGCGCGCCGCCGATGTGGGCAGCGTTCGGGGTGTCGTGCACGACCAGCAGCACCGGCCGCTATCCGAAGTTCAAGTGAAGCTGAAATCCGCCACATCCGAATGGGTCGAGTCCTCGACGACGGATGCGCACGGTGAATTCTCCTTCATGACGGTGCCGCTCGGCGACTATGTCTTGAACTTCAGCGCGTCAGAGTTCGCCCCGGCGGCGCAGGCGGTGACCGTGACATCGGGCTCCTCGCCCGTCGCCCATGTGCAACTCGTCAAAGGGCCGGCATTGGACACGTTGACCGTGACGGCAGCCGCGGAGACCGTGGTCGTCAATACCGCGACGCCCACCACGGTCGTGAATCGTGAAGACATTGCACGCGCGCCCGGTGCGGATCGCAGCAACAGTCTGGCGATGATCACCGACTTCGTGCCTGGCGCCTATGTCGTGCACGACCAATTGCATGTCCGCGGCGGCCACCAGACCACCTGGGCGGTTGATGGCGTCGAGATTCCGAACACCAATATCGCGAGTAACCTAGGTCCGCAAATCGATCCGAAAGACATCGATTACCTTGAGGTGCAACGCGGCAGCTACGAGGCGGATCAGGGCGATCGCACCTACGGCGTATTCAATGTGGTGCCGCGCACCGGTTTCGAACGTGACAACGAGGCTGAACTCATTGCCAGCGGCGGATCCTATGGCCAGACCAATGATTATTTGAGTGTCGGCAGCCACACGGAGCGATTCGCTTACTACGCCAGCCTGAATGGAAATCGCAGCGACCTTGGCATTGCCACGCCGGTGGCGCAGATCATTCACGACTCGCAGAACGGCTACGGCGGCTTCAGTACCCTCATATTCAACGCGACCCCGGATGATCAGTTTCGCTTCGTCTTCTCCGCGCGCCATGACAGCTACGATATCCCCAACACGCCGGAGCAGAATACGCCGGGCCAGCTCGCCGATGATGTGCAGCGTGAGACCGATGCGTTCGCCATTCTCTCCTGGGTGAGAAAGCTGGGGACCGACGCATCTTTGACCAGTTCGCTATTTTTTCACCAGAACCAGGCCGACTTGGATGGCGCGCCCAACGACTCTCCCATCAGCACCACCGATCAGCGCTCCTCGACCTATGTCGGCGGCCAGGAAGCGCTGCGCTGGCATGTGGCGCAACATGACCTGAAAGTCGGTGTCACAGGGTTCAGCCAACACGACAGCGAAAACTTCGATGTGCTTTTCAATGACGGCAGTAATGCGCCGCCCATTACGCAGACCCTCAAGCCGTCCGGCTCTTTGGTCGCGGCCTACCTCGAGGACACCTACAAGGCAACCGATTGGCTCAGTTTCGCGGGCGGCGTGCGGCAAACGCATTTTGCAGGTGCGCTGACCGAGAACGCGACCAGCCCGCGCTTAGGCGCCACGCTGCTGCTGCCGAAAATCAACTGGATTCTGCGCGGCTTCTGGGGGAAGTATTACCAGGCGCCGCCGCTGACCACCTTAAGCGGTCCGCTGCTCGAATTCGCGCAGGCCAACAATCTGGGTTTTATCCCGCTGCACGGCGAACGCGATGAGGAATACCAAGTCGGACTGACGATTCCGGTCCAAAGCTGGACGGTCGATGTGGATCATTTTCATACCCTGGCCAAGAATTTCTTCGACCATAACAACATTGGAAATTCCAATGCCTTCCTGCCGCTCACCATCGACGGTGCGCTGATCCAGGGCAACGAGTTGACGATCCGCTCCCCGCGGCTCTGGAATGTCGGGCAGTTTCACCTGTCCTATTCAAATCAGACCGCGGACGGCTCCGGCGCGATTAACGGCGGATTGACCGACTTTACGCCGCCTGCGGGCAACTTCGCGTTGGATCACGATCAACGGAACACCGCCAATGCCGGCATCGATCTGAATCTTCCGCGCGCCGCCTTTGCTTCCATGAGCGTCTACTATGGGTCCGGCTTTGCCAATGGCGATGCGGGGCCGAGCCATTTGCCGGGCCACGCGGAAGTCAGCTTGAGCGGCGGCAAATCCTTCGGTGAGCACTTTTCGGCGTCTTTGACCATCCTGAATCTCACCGATCGGCATTTGCTGGTGGATAATAGCCTCACCTTCGGCGGTGTGCATTGGAATGACCCGCGTCAGATCTACGCGCAGATTCACTACAAGTTTGGTTACTAAGGATTGATGCATGAGCTTCGAGCTTCAACCTCATTTGCAGAACGATTTGATCAGGTTGGAACCGCTGAGGGCGGGCGATTTCGAAGCGCTCTACGCGGTGGCGTCGGATCCTTTGATCTGGGAGCAACACCCCAGCAAGGATCGTTATCAGCGCCCGGTGTTCGAGAATTTCTTCAAAGGCGCGATGGAGTCGGGCGGGGCGTTTCGGGTGATCGATAACACCAATGGCGAGCTGATCGGCAGTTCCCGGTACAGCGGTTATGAGGAAGCCAAGCGCCAAATCGATATCGGCTACACCTTCATCGCGCGCAGCCGCTGGGCGCGGCACTACAACCGCGCGCTCAAGACCCTGATGCTCGATCACGCCTTTAAATACGTCGACCGGGTGATTTTCAAGGTGGGGATCAACAATTGGCGCTCGCGCAAGGCGATGGAAAAGCTCGGCGGCATTTACATCGGCGAGGAATCAGTCAGCTATTCAGGCGAACCCAGCCACCCCAATGTCATCTTCAAGATCGATGCCGCTGATTGGGCCAGCCGGGCGCGCTGATCGGGCCAACCGGGCACGCCGATCTCAGGCGATGCGCTGCAGCGTGACGTGCAGTCCATCCTTGGGTTTGGCGATCGGCACCAATTGCTGGGGCATCACGTATCCGGGCGCGATGCTCCATCGATACCGCAGCAGCAGTTGATGCATGATGGCTTTTACTTGCAGCGTGGCAAAGTGCTGCCCGATACACATGTGTGCGCCGCCGCCGAACGGCACCCAGGCGAATGCATGGCGTTTGTCTTCCTGGCGTTCAGGACTGAACCGTTCCGGATCGAACTTGAACGGGTCGGTCCAAAGCGATTCCATGTAGTGCACGTGGATCGGGTAAACACCGACCAGCATGCCCGCCGGAATCTCGTATCCTTGAAAGACCGTGTCCCTGATGCACATGCGCGGCATCGAAGTGAGCGGCGGCGTTAGCCGCAGCGCCTCGCGCATGGCCCACGACAGTTCCTCGACCTGCTCGAGATCATCGAATTCGAGTTGCTTGCGGCCGAGCGCAATCGCCTTGGCGCGCAGACGCTCCTGCCATTCCGGATGACGCGCCAGCAAGTACATCATGGTCGTCAGCGTGCTGGTGGTCGTATCGTGAGCCGCCATCATCAGAAAAATCATGTGATTGATGATTTCATCGTCGGTGAACCGTTCGCCTTGCTCGCTTTGGGCGTGACAGAACTCGCTGAAGAAATCGCTGGTATGGGTGGCCCGCTTCTCCGGGAGCAGTGCGCGGAAGCGGCGCACCAGCAGTTCGCGGCCACGAATTCCCCGCCACATCGACAGGCCCGGGATGGGCACGCGCACAATGGCCAGCGAGGCCGCCACGGTCGCCATGAACGCACGATTCAGTGCCTTCGCGCTCTGGCCAAGCTCCACCCCCATGAAGACAGAGGCGGCCAGATCAAGCGTGAGCTGCTTCAAGAGCGGAAACATCTGCCGCCGCGCCTGACCTTCGTTCGCGGGAAGCCATGCCGTAAGCCCCAAGTCGATGGCGGGACTCATCTGCTCCAGGTACGTGCGCAAGGCGGATTTGCGAAAGGCGACTTGCATGATGCGCCGCTGGTAGCGGTGTTCATCGCCGTCCATCGCCATGATGGCGCCGGGAAAAACCTTGCCGATGTAAGGCTCCCAACCGCGCGCGCTGGAAAACGCGCCGTCGCGGTTCTTCCAAACGAACTCCAGCGCGTCCGGTCCCAACAGGCTGATCATGCCGCCGCGTCCGATGGCGATCTTCCACGCCGATCCATGGATCTTCTCGAGCGCCATTAGATGGCCGACCAGGTCCTTGCGCATGGCCAGTATCTGGCCCAGCACTGAGGATCGCTGGATGGGGAGGGGCTTACGGGACGCCGCGCTAGGTCCCGCAGCCGGCAGAAGCTCGGTCACTTGTTCATTCATGATTCACCGCCGGGCATGTCGCCGGGCGATGGTACCAGATGCCTTGCTATGCTGTGGCCAATGGAAAGCCAAGATGCGCGAAGCCGACAAAACTACGCCAGGCGCGATGCCGGTGTGGTGATCGCTGCGACTTTGCTGGCGGCCATCATCTGCGCCGTGCTGGTCTTCAGCTTATGTTCTGCCGCGAACGCCGCCTCTGATTCCTCGACGATCTACGTGGCCCGCCGCGGCTGGCATATCGACATCGGCATGGCCGCGGCGGATCTGTCGCCGTCGCTCGCGCAGGCCGCCGCGGCTCTTCCCGGCGCACGTTTTGTTTTTTTTGGATTCGCTGACAAACATTATCTGCTGGCAAAAAATCATGGTGGGCCGGTCCTCTTGTCGGCGCTCTTTCCGGGCGCCAGTATTCTGCTAACGACGGGGATCACCAATTCCCCGGCTGAAGGCTTCGGCGCGACGCATGTCATCGCGCTCATTGCGACGCAGGATCAAATGCGCGAGCTGCAAGCATTCATATGGCGATCCTTGCGCACTCAAAACGATATGCTCGAGGTTTACCGCGACGGACCGTACGAGGGGAGTGTCTACTTCTTAGGCAAGCCGAAATATTCGGCGTTGCATACCTGCAATACCTGGGGAGCGGAGGCGCTGAGCGCCGCCGGCTTTCACGTACATACAGTGGGCGTCATTTTTGCCGGGCAATTGTGGGTCCAGGCGCGGCGCCTAAAACGCCTCGAAGATCGGGCGGCCGGCCCCGGAGCTTCCCTGCTCTCGGGCACATCCGACTAGCGGATACATCCCTCCTTGGCGCAACTGCCTTGACGCAATTGCCTCATTGCCTCAATGCCCTGATTTGCTCAATTGCAGGGCGGCCGGCTGCCGTCTTGGCAGACCACCGTTGTCTGCGAGCCCGCCGGTACGACCACGGTCGTTTTCGCAGGGGGATTCGGGCTGCCGCTGCTGATGCAGCCGCAGAGCATCGCCGAGGCCAACACGAGCGCTGATAGAATTTTCATTGTCCCTCCAGGTGTTCGATTGACACCCGAAGTCTGCGTAACAGAGCGACGCACCGGGAGGAGCCGAGTGCGCGTCCAAGCATGGGTCGAACGCCAAGACCGGTGTCCTCTGGGGTCCTACAGCCTGGTCAATATCAATTCGGCATCGCCATATATCCGTCGGCGACTATGCTGTTGCGCGGGATGCCCGGATAATACCCACCCATGGCCACGATCGGAACAGAACGCGTATTAACGGTACATCACTGGAATGAGACCGTGTTCAGCTTTACCACCACCCGCGACCAGGCGCTGCGATTCGAGAACGGGCATTTCATCATGCTCGGCCTGCGGATCGATGAGAAACCGGTCATGCGCGCGTACAGCATTGCCAGCGCGAACCACGAGGAGCATCTGGAATTTTTGAGCATCAAAGTCCCGGATGGGCCGCTGACCTCGCGCCTGCAGCACGTTAAACCGGGCGATGAGGTCCTAATCAGCCGTAAGCCGACGGGCACCTTGTTGCTCCATGATCTCAAGCCGGGCAAGCGCCTGTACCTGTTGAGTTCCGGCACCGGGCTGGCGCCGTTCATGAGTCTCATCAAAGACCCGGACGTTTACGAACGCTTCGAAAAGGTCATTTTGGTGCATGGCGTGCGCTATCGCAGCGAATTGGCATATCGCGACTACATCGAATGGGAATTGACGCACCACGAATATCTGGGCGAGCAGGTGCGCGAGAAACTGGTGTATTTTCCGACCGTCACGCGCGAGCGCTTTCGCTATCAGGGCCGGGTGACGGAATTGATCGAAACCGGCAAGCTCTTCGAGGACATCGACGTGCCCGCGCTGGATCCCAACGAGGATCGCGTCATGATTTGCGGCAGCCCGGCCATGTTGGCGGATCTCTCAGCCATGTTGGACGCGAGGGGCTTCAAAATATCCCCGCACGTGGGCGAACCCGGCGATTACGTCATCGAGCGGGCGTTCGTCGCCCGATGAGTTCCTGATCGAGGACTTGCGGCGGCCCGCCGCAGTCGCAGCGGATATACAGTAGTCGGCGCGGCCGACTACTGGATTTACGCGCGCCGCCGCCGCGCGTAAAGTTTGCGTCATGCCGCGCAATTTTATCGGTCATCAAACCTTCAAGGGCAGGGGTTCCACGTCCAACGTCGCGGGACGATTCGATTCCTTGACGCTCGAGAAAACCGACGACGG
>DATNKC010000568.1:0-5602 GCA_035603615.1 Steroidobacteraceae bacterium
CCGCTTCTTCATCGACCAGCAGCTTCAATGCCTCTTTGATTTTGACCTTGCGGCTGCGGGTGCGGCCTTGTCCCAAGTTCTGGAACATTCCCTGCAGCTGCTGGGTCATTTCTTCCATGCCGGGAGGCGCCATGATTTCCAATCCCACCGGCAGGGCGCGAACTTCGATGTCGACCTCGCGATCATCCAACTGCCCTTCGCGCAGCATTTTGCGAAAGCGTTGCCGCGTATCGTTGTCCTTGACGCCGGACTCGGCCGTGAACCCCGCCGTCTGGGCCCGCGGCAACAAGATATCGAGCACCCGGTCCTCCGCCGCGTCGGCGGCGCGATGCCGCACCTTCGCCATTTCCTCTTCTCGCGTCATTTTGACGGAGATCTCAACAAGATCGCGGACGATCGAATCAACTTCGCGCCCAACATAGCCCACTTCCGTGAACTTGGTGGCCTCAACCTTGATGAAGGGCGCCTTGGCGAGCCGGGCCAGGCGTCGCGCAATTTCGGTCTTACCCACCCCGGTCGGCCCGATCATGAGAATGTTCTTCGGCGTGATCTCCTGGCGCAGAGACTCGGCCACTTGTTGGCGCCGCCAGCGGTTGCGCAAGGCAATCGCCACGGCCCGCTTGGCGGCCTTCTGGCCGACAATATGCTTATCCAGTTCCTCGACGATCTCGCGCGGCGTCATCTGCGAGGAGCCTGACTGGTCACTCGGGAGCACTACAGTTCCTCAATGGTCAGGTTGCGGTTGGTATAGATGCAGATGTCCGCCGCGATATTGAGGGAGCGCTCAACGATGTCGCGTGCCGACAGGTCGCCGCTTTGCATGAATGCCATCGCGGCCGCCTGCGCGAAGCCTGACCCCGAACCAATGCCGATCAGATCGTGCTCGGGCTCGATGACATCGCCCGTTCCTGAGATGACGTAAGTGCTCTCGGCATCGGCGACGCAGAGCAGGGCCTCCAAGCGCCTCAGGCTGCGATCGCTGCGCCAGTCCTTTGCCAGCTCGATGGCCGCGCGCGTGAGATTGCCGAATTTCTCCAGCTTGCCCTCGAAGCGCTCGAACAACGTGAAAGCATCTGCCGTTCCCCCGGCAAATCCAGCCAATACCTTGCCGTCATAGAGCCGCCGCACTTTGCGTGCGTTGGACTTCATCACGCTCTGTCCCAGGGTCACTTGGCCGTCGCCCCCCACCGCCACGCGGCCATTGCGCCGCACGGCCAGAATGGTCGTGCCGTAAATACGATCCGGATCATGTGTCATAGCAGTGTTGGTACCGTGGGGCCGACCTGAAGCCCTTTCAAGCCGTTCGGGGGCGGCGCCGGGCTCGCGGGTGAGCGGCATCGTAGACGCTCGCCAGGTGTTGAAAGTCCAAATGCGTGTAAACCTGGGTGGTGCTGATGTCGGCATGACCCAGCAATTCCTGCACGCCGCGCAGGTCGCCGCTGGATTCCAACAGGTGAGTCGCAAAGGAATGGCGGAACATATGCGGGTGCACGTGCATGGAGAGGCCCTGGCGGCGCGCCCAGATACCCACCCGCAATTGCACCGCCCGCACCGACAGAGGCCGCCCCGATTTCCCCACGAACACCGCGCCTCCTTCAGCGGAAGCCGCCGGTTTGTCCCGGACGAGCACGCCACGCTCCGCGAGCCACCTCTTTAGCGCGTCGATGGCGTGGCGCCCCATGGGCACGATGCGTGTTTTGCTGCCCTTGCCCAGCACGCGCACGGTCCGGTCCTTCAGGTCGATGGCGGAAACGTGCAGCCCCACCAGTTCGCTCAAGCGCAGGCCCGACGAGTAGAACAATTCCATCATGGCCTTGTCGCGCGCCGAGAGCGAATCGCTCGCGCGAAAATCCAGCAGCCGCGCCATTTGATCGGCGTCTAGAGTCGCCGGCAGGCGCTTCTTGGTTTTAGGCGCCCGCACCTCGAGCGCGGGATTGTTTTTGGCATGACCTTCGCGCATCAGGTATTCGTAGAAGGTGCGTACGGCCGACAAGCGGCGCTGAATGCTGCGCGGCGCGATGCCGCCGGCGTGCTCGGCCGCGGCAAAGGCGCGCACCTGAAAATTGTTCAGCGCCGACCAACGCTGCACTTTGCGTCCCTCGCAAAATCCCGCCAATGCCAGCAAATCATGGCGATAGGCAGCCACGGTATGACTGCTCATGCGGCGCTCGAAATTAAGGTGCGATAAGAATCGCTCGATCTGTTCGCGCTCGCGAAGCTGCACAGGGTTAGGAGCCTGGAGGTCAGCGCGTCAGCGCGTAGGTCACGAGCTCGCCGATGCGCAGCAGGAATTCGGTGCTCATGCCGGGATGAAAGCGTTCCGCATCGCTCGCACCGATGGCTAAAATGCCGAGCGCGCCCTTTTGGCCCAAGGGCGTGAGCGCCACCGAACCGATGGCCACCGACTCTCCGCCGAACAGGTAGTCGCGCTGAGCATCGCGCACCTGGCCGCAGCGCGGCTTTCCGGAACTCAACAAGGAATCAAAAGTCCGCATGTCCTCGTCGGCCGGATTGGCGACGCGCAAAAATCGCCCCATCGCAGGCTCCAGCGCGCGCGCTTCCTCGAGAAACAGCACGAGCACGGAATTCATCGCATCGAAGTCCTCGCGCAGCGAGGTCTCGATGGCGCTGATCGATTCCGCCAGGGTCCGGGTTCGGATCAGCCGCTGGCAGAGGCGATGGATTCGATCCGCCAGCGTATCGTTGGCCCGCGCCACATCCACCAGTTCTTTCAGCTTGCGTTCCAGCGACTGATTGCGCTCGCGCAGCACCTCGACCTGGCGTTCCACCAAACTCACCGTGGCCGCCACGTCGCGCACATGCGGCAGACGCAACTTGGTCAGCAGTTGCGAGTTGCGCTCGAAGAAGTCCGGATAGGTCAGCAAATAGTCTCCGACACTCGTGTCGTTCAGGACATCCTGCTTGATCCCGCGCGCGTGACTCGTGGTCATTGTTTGGCTCCCGTGAATCGCGTTAAATCGATCGAACCTTTAAAAACCGTTGTGGCCGGCCCGGTCAGCCAGACGTGCTGGCCGGGGCCCTCCCAAGAAACCATCGCCGTGCCGCCCGCCAAATCCACCCTCACTTCGCCGTCGAGCAAACCCTGCCGCACGCCCACCGCGACGGCGGCGCACGCTCCGGTGCCGCAGGCCTGGGTTTCGCCGGCGCCGCGCTCGAATACCCGCAACAAAATATGGTTGCGCTCGAGGATCTGCATGAACCCCACGTTGGCACGATTGGGGAAGTGCGGATGGCGCTGGATGCTCGGCCCCCACAGCTCCACCTGCGCGGTCTGCACATCGGGTACACGCAGCACGGCGTGGGGGTTGCCCAAGCGCAGCGCGCTCATGCCGATATCCTTGTTCTCGACTTTCAAGGAAAACTCGAAAGGCTCCTCGAACTCTGGGATTCCCATGTCCACCGACACCAGACCATCGTCCCGGATGCGGGCGCGCACGCGGCCGCCGGGGCTGCCCATGATGAGATCGCGCCCCAATTCGGGCGCGCGTGCATAGAGCAGGGCCGCGATACAGCGCGCGCCATTGCCGCACTGTTCGACCTCCGTGCCGTCGGAATTAAATATTCGGTAGAACACCCGGCTTGCGGGATCGCGCGGCGATTCCAACATCAGCGCCTGATCGAAACCCACGCCCGTGTGCCGGTCGGCGAGGGCGCGCAGCGTCCTTTCATCCAAGGGAGTGTCAGCGGCGATGGCGGCGGCGTCGAACACCAGAAAATCGTTGCCCAAGCCTTGCATCTTCATAAACTCGATGCGCATACCAAGCAGCATAGCCGATGCGGGAAAATTCCGCTCGGGGGTTGCGCAATGTTCGCGTAAAGTTCTACCTTACAACTACAACAAAGCCGGGGGATTATGCGCCACGTAATGGTATTGAACGCGAAGGGCGGCTGCGGCAAGAGCACGCTTTCCACCAACATTGCCGTTTTCTTCGCCCGCGACGGGCACAATGTGTGCATCGCGGACTACGACCCGCAGCGCTCAAGTCTCGATTGGCTGGCCATGCGGCCGGCCGACCTGCCGGCGATCAGCGGTGCCGCTGCTTTCGAGGATGGTCTGCGCAATGTACCGCGCAACACCGAGATTCTCGTCATCGATGCGCCCGCCCGAGTTCACGGCACGGAATTGAATGAACTGGTGCGGCGCGCCGAAACCATCATCGTGCCGGTGCTGCCCTCGAGCATCGACATGAAAGCCTGCGGACATTTCATGGCGGAACTGCTGGAAATCGGCAAGGTATCGCGCAAGCAAGCGCGCCTTGCGGTGATTGCCAATCGCGTGCGCGAGCACACCCTGGTGTACGAAGAATTGGACCACTATCTCAGCAAGCTCAAGGTGCCGTATCTCGGGCACCTGCGCGAAGCGCAAAACTATGTGCGCGCTTATGCACGCGGCATGGGTGTCCTCGAGCTGCCCGAATATCTCGCCTCACCGGATTGGAAGCAATGGGAGCCGATCCACGAATGGCTGGACAGCAAACGCAGTCAGCCCAGCGGTTGATCATCAGCATTGCCAATTCAAGCCGCGGATTCAGCGCCGCCGCCGACCAGCCGCTACTCGAAGCCGCTGCAGATGCCTCGCTCAATTTGCCGCATAGCTGCAAAGGCGGCAATTGCGGCGCCTGCAAGGCCCGCCTCCTGCGCGGCGAGATTCACTATCCTCATGGAGCGCCGCTGGGACTTTCGAATGCCGAGATTGCCGACGGTCTGATCCTGCTGTGCCAGGCGTGTGCGCGCACCGATCTTTCGATCGAAACTTTTGAACTGCGCGCCGCCGATACCGCCCAACTCAAGCGCTTGCCGTGCCGCATCGAGCGCGCCGTTCCCTTGTCGCACGACGTCATGGGATTGTTCCTGCGCCTGCCTATTGCGGAAGATTTCAACTTCGCGCCAGGCCAGTACATCGACATCCTGCTGCCGGGCGGCCGGCGCCGCAGTTTTTCCATTGCATCGCCGCCGCATGACGCTCGGCCGCTCGAGCTGCATGTGCGGCGGGTCGCCGGCGGAGAATTCACCGACCGGTTATTCCACGAGGACATGCGCTCGGCGTTGCTGAATATCGAAGGTCCCTTGGGCACGTTCACCTACCGCCCGTATACAAGCCACGCGCCCCACATGCTGCTGATCGGTGGCGGCACGGGCATTGCACCGCTGCTCTCCATTCTGCGCCACCTCATCGAGAATGGTATTGAGCGCGACCTGCAGCTTTATTGGGGTGTGCGAAATGAGCGGGACCTGTATGCGCAAGCAACCCTGGAGCAATTGAGCCGCCGCGCGGCGTCTTTAGGCACCGCGGCTTTAACCTACGTGCCGGTCCTGTCTGAAGCCCACCCTAAGTGGCACGGAGCCACCGGCTGGGTGCATGAAGCCGCACTCAAAGATGTCCCGGATCTCGAAGCGATCGAAGTGTATGCCGCCGGACCGCCCGCGATGATCGCCGCCATCCAACGCGAATATGATTCGCGCGGCAGCGCCAAGACGCGGCTGTACTTTGATTCCTTCGACTACGCCCCCGACACGCTCGAACGCCAGCGGATGAGCGCCGCGGCCAAGTCCTGATCCTCCGCTGAATCCGCGCGCAGCA
>DATNKC010000569.1:0-5001 GCA_035603615.1 Steroidobacteraceae bacterium
TCGGTCACGTGCTGGCGCAGGTTGTCGATCAACTGATCGAACATCTTCGGCGAGAGCTTGAGCTCCATCAATTCGCCGCAGATCTTCTTGCGAATCTTCAAGGTCTTCGGATCCTTCGATCCGAGCTTGTCGAGCGCATTCAAGAATTGATGATGCACCTTCGCGATCGAGCTGAAGCGCTTCGCGGCTTCCTCCGGATCCGGGCCGGTGTCGATGGCCTCTTCTTCCTCATCGCCATCCGCTTCGTCGTCGTCGTTGGCGGCTTCCTCGCGCTCCAGCGCCATCATCTTGGGATTCTGCGGCTGCGCGATTTCGTCCGGCGCATTCGGATCGACGAAGCCGACGATGACATCGACCAGACGCATCTGCCCGGCCTTGACGGTTTCGTAATGCCGCAACAGCAAGTCGTACGTGCCCGGGTAACTGCCGAGCGCGATCTTCACGGCTTCGAGGCCTTCTTCGATGCGCTTGGCGATGCGAATTTCGCCCTCGCGGGTCAGCAGTTCGACCGTGCCCATTTCGCGCATGTACATGCGCACCGGATCGGTGGTACGCCCGAACTCGGCGTCCAAGTTGGCGAGCGCCGCGGTGGCCTCTTCGACCGCCTCTTCATCCGGAGCGGCGGTGGCGTCGGTGAGCAGCAACGATTCGGCATCCGGCGCCTTTTCGTACACCGGAATACCCATGTCGTTAATCATGTTGACGATATCTTCGATCTGCTCCGGATCGACGATTTCGCTCGGTAGGTGATCGTTGACTTCAGCGTAGGTGAGGTAGCCCTGTTCCTTGCCGCGCGCGATCAATAATTTTAATTGCGACTGACGCTCGTCCGCGATTTGAGTCGCTGTGCCTGCTGGCGCTTTTTTGATCAAGGTGGACGCCTCATTTAGAGTCTGGACATTTTAAAATGCAAGCCGAGCAGTATACGATTTTGGCTATTCCGTAGCCACTTTTGCTTGCGGTCAGGAGGGCGCCCGGGAGCGGCCCTTGGACTTGAGAAGACTGCTTAATTCGGCCTTTTCAGCGTAATTCAAGCCCAATTCCTCCGCTTTCTTCAATAATTCGTCCATTCGGCGCCCTGGACCGTATTCCTCCAGGAGCTTTTCGACCGCCATCGTCAATTCCTTAGCCGCCGCGGCCGAATCGGCCACCAGGGGGTCTTGCATGGCCAACGTGGTCAATCGCTCATGCTCGGGGCGGTCGCGCCAACGTTCCAAAATCATCGCCGTGTTCGGCGAGGAGGCCGTCGCGGCTTGCTCGAGCAGCTCCTTGAGCACGGAGACCCCGGGTTTATCGATGCTGCTGAGCAGATCCGGATCCTCGATGGCACCCGCCGCCGCCGGGTGGTGGAGCACCAGCGTGATGGCCTGAGTCAGCAAATTACCGCGCCCGACACTCATTCGACCGCGCTGGCGAACCCGGAGTTCCGAGCCGTGCGCGTTGGGCTTGTTGGCGCCCGCGAAGAATTCCTTGAGTTTATTGGCCGGCATGCCGACCCGGGAAGCGAGCCGGTCAGCCAGCATTTCCCTGTAAATGCCCTCCGGCATGCGCGCAAACAGGGGCCCTGCCAGGGCCTTTAACTTTGCGCGTCCATCAACGTGATCCAGATCGACATCCGTGATCAGCTGCCGCACCAGATATTCGGACAGCGGCAGCGCTTCTTTCATGCGAACTTCGAACGCTTCCGGGCCTTCTTCGGCGACCAACGTGTCCGGATCGTGTCCCTCGGGCAAAAACATGAATTTTAATTCACGACCGTCCTGGGCCAGCGGCAGGGCGTTTTCCAGGGCCCGCCACGCCGCCTTGAGTCCGGCGCGATCGCCGTCGAAGCAAAATACGACCTCGTGGGTCTGGCGGAATATTTTGTTCAGATGCTCCTGCGTGGTGGCCGTGCCCAAGGTGGCCACCGCATAGGTGATCCCCGCCTGGTGCAGCCGAACCACATCCATGTAACCCTCCACAATCAGCAGCCGCTTGAAATCCGCGCGCGCTTGCCGCGCTTCGTACAGCCCATAAAGTTCGCGGCCCTTGTGAAACAGCGGGGTCTCCGGCGAGTTCATGTACTTGGGTTCGCCTTGATCGATCACGCGGCCGCCGAAGCCGATCACGCGACCGCGCGAATCGCGAATCGGGAACATCAGCCGGTCGCGAAACCGGTCGTAAAAACCGCTGGTTTTCTCGCCGCTGCGCTCGAGGATGAGGCCGACCTGCAGCAGCCGCCGCCGCTCATCTTCCGAAGTTCCAAAGCGTTTGAGCAGCGCTTCCCAGGCATCGGGCGCGTAGCCCAGGCTGAATCTCGCGCAGATCTCTGCATCGATGCCGCGGCGCTGCACATAAGCCTTCGCGCGCGCATTGTCGGCCAAATTTTGCTCGAAAAAACGTGCGGCGCGCAGCATGAGCTCGTGCAGGTCGGCGCTGCCCGGTTCGTGCTCCTTTTTCGCCTCGCGCGGCAATTCGAGTCCGGCGCGCTGCGCCAGATCCGCCACCGCATCGAGGAATTCCATCTTTTCGTACTGCATGAGAAAGCCGATGACCGTGCCGTGCGCGCCGCAGCCAAAGCAGTGATAAAACTGCTTTTCCGCGCTGACTGAAAATGACGGGGATTTCTCGTTATGAAACGGGCAACAGGCTTTGTACTCGCGGCCGGCTTTTTTCAGCGGCACGCGCGCGCTGATGATCTCCACGATATCCGAGCGCGATACGAGTTCGTCGAGAAACGAGTCCGGAATTCGGCCGGTCATGGACCGTCCCCCACGTGGAATACTCGGGCGGACTCTTAAGGCTATCCGCCCAGTTTGGCTTTGATCTTCGCCCCGACTGCGCCCATGTCGGCACGGCCTTGCGCCTTGGTCTTGATGATGGCCATGACCTTGCCCATGTCCTTGATGCTGGCGGCGCCGGTGGCCGCAACGGCCTCACTGATCAGGGCGTCGAGTTCCGCGGCGCTCAGCTGCGAGGGCATATAGCCCTGCAACAAGGTGATCTCGGCGGCTTCCTTGTCCACCAGGTCCTGGCGGTTGCCGGCCTTGAACTGCTCCACCGATTCCTTGCGCTGCTTGATCATTTTTTCGAGCACGCTCAAGACCTGCGCATCATCCAAGGAGATGCGCTCATCGACTTCACGCTGCTTGATGGCGGCGGTGATCATGCGAATCACGCCAAGCCGCTCCTTCTCGCCGGAGCGCATCGCCGCCTTCATATCGTCGGTAATTCGTTCTTTGAGCGTAGCCAAACCGCGACCAATTCCCTTAGTAGGAAGGTCGTGACGGGGCTGCCGCCGGCGGACTGGCTGGCTGCTGTCCGGTACCGCGCATGTTCTCGCGCGACAGGCGCTTCAAGTGCCGTTTCACCGCAGCGGCCTTTTTTCGCTTACGTTCCTGGGTCGGCTTCTCGTAGAATTCACGGCGCCGCAGCTCGGTGAGGACGCCCGCCTTTTCACAGGCACGCTTGAAGCGACGCAGGGCGGCATCAAAATATTCATTCTCACGAACGCGAACGCTGGGCATTCAAACCTCAATTGGTGGCACGGCCGCCGGGATTCGGCGACAGGGGGGCGCATTCTAAAGTGCGCCCCCGCAAAAGGCAAAAATATGCGTGTTTTAGGCATCGAGAGCTCCTGCGATGAGACCGCGGTCGCGGTCTATGACGGGGCGCGCGGGCTTCTGTCGCATCGGCTTCACAGCCAGGTGGCGATGCACCAGGCCTATGGGGGGGTGGTGCCGGAACTGGCCTCCCGGGACCATGTACGCCGTCTGTTGCCCCTGGTCAGGGAGACGCTGGCCGAGGCGGAGTCGGATAAAGCATCCATTGACGGGATCGCCTATACCGCGGGCCCGGGGCTGATTGGCGCCTTGCTGGTCGGCGAGGGCTTCGCCACGGCCTTGAGTGCGGCCTGGGGCAAGCCTGCGCTGGGCATTCACCACTTGGAGGGCCATCTCCTGGCGCCCCTGCTGGAGCCCCGGTCCCCGGCTTTTCCCTTCCTTGCGCTGCTGGTCTCCGGGGGCCATACCCAACTGGTGGATGTCGAGGCGTTGGGCCGTTACCGGATCTTGGGCGAGACTTTGGACGATGCAGCCGGGGAGGCCTTCGACAAGACCGCCAAACTGCTCGGCCTGCCTTACCCGGGCGGCGCCGCGTTAGCCTCGCTCGCGGAGCGCGGCCGCAGCGGCGAATTCGTGTTCCCGAGGCCCATGTTGGACCGGCCGGGCCTCGATTTCAGTTTCAGTGGCCTGAAGACCGCGGCCCTAGTAGCCTTGCGCGGCCGCGAATTGAGCGACTCCGTCCGCGCCGATGTGGCGCGGGGCTTCGAGGAAGCCGTGGTCGAGACCTTGGCGGAAAAGTGCCGACGCGCCCTCAAGCAAACGGGTCATCAGCGCTTGGTTGTGGCCGGCGGCGTGGGGGCGAATCGCCGCTTGCGCGAACGGCTCGCCACCGTCGTGCGGGACTCGAACGCGGAGCTCTATTTCCCGCGCACCGAATTTTGCACCGACAACGGCGCCATGATCGCGCTGGCCGGCTGCATGAGACTCGCCGCAGGCTTGCGTACGGGTTTGGGCATGAGCGCCCGAGCCAATTGGGAACTGACTGCCATAGGGGATTGACTGCCCTTGGGGATTGACTGGTTGCATGGATAAAATTTTCATTCACGCATTGAAGACCGAAACCATCGTCGGGATTTTCGATTGGGAACGGCAGGTCAAGCAGACGGTAGTCATGGACATTGAGTTCAGCGCCGACATTCGCAAAGCCGCGCTGTCCGATTCCATCGACGACACCTTGAACTACAAAGGCGTCGCAAAGCGGGTGCTCGCTTTTGTCGAGGAGTCCAGCTTTCATCTGGTGGAAACGCTGGCCGAGCATATCGCCATGCTCATTCTGGAAGAGTTCGGGGTGAGCTGGGTGAGCATTGCTTTGAGCAAGCCCGGGGCCATCCGCAGCTCGCGCGACGTCGGCGTGAAGCTGGAGCGCACGCGTTCGGATTTGGAAACATGGCGCGCGCGA
>DATNKC010000570.1:0-5301 GCA_035603615.1 Steroidobacteraceae bacterium
CTCGCGGTAATACTGCAGTTCACGGATCGAGTCGCGTACATCATCGAGCGCCAGGTGCGTCGAGGTCTTGCGAAAGCCCTCGGCGACGCTCGGGGCCCAACGCAGGGCCAGCTCTTTGAGCGTGCTCACATCGAGATTACGATAGTGGAAAAACGCCTCCAATGACGGCATGTAGCGCGCCAGAAAGCGCCGGTCCTGGCAAATGCTGTTGCCGCACATCGGCGAGCGTTTGGGCTCGGCCCACGCCGCGAGAAAGTCCAGGGTCCGCCGCTCGGCGGTTGCCGCATCGACCTCGCTCGCGAGCACTCGGGCGGACAAACCCGATCGGCCGTGCTGATTTCTGTTCCAATCGTCCATGGCCTTTAGAACCGATTCGCTCTGGTGCACGGCAATGACCGGCCCTTCGGCGAGCACAGTGAGGTGTTTGTCGGTTACGATCGTCGCGATCTCGATGATGAGATCCGAATCGGGCTTCAAGCCCGTCATTTCCAAATCGATCCAAATAAGATTGTCGGGAGATTTCATGGCGTTTCTAAAGATCTGATGGCCATGGTAGCAGGCGGCACCGGCATCGTCCTCGCGAGTTTCGGTCGCAGCGTTTTGGTCCAGGCGAGCGAGGGCCTCGTGCGCTGCGGTCTGAAGGGCCGCAAATTGCGCGTGGTGTGCGGAGATCGCGTCGTTTGGGGATACCCGCCGTCGGCCGACGGTGCCTCGGTCGAATCCGTCGAGCCGCGACGCAATTTGATCGAGCGAATCGATGCACGCGGACGCCCGGAGCCGGTGGCCGCCAATGTCGACAGATTGGCCATCGTCGCGGCTCCGCAACCTGAACCAGACTGGTTTCTCGTGGACCGTTATTGGGCAGGCGCGGCGCTCAAGGATTTGGAGGCGCTGGTCATCGTCAACAAGAAAGACCTCGGCACCGGCTCGATCGAGCCGCAACTCGACGAATATAGACGTTTGAACCTGAGCTGCATCGAGGTGAGCTGTCAATCCGGCGAGGGCATAGCGGAGCTCGCTCAAGCTTTGAGCGGCCAGGTGAACTTGTTAGTGGGACAGTCTGGGGTCGGAAAATCGTCGCTGGTGAACGCGATTGCGCCCTCAGCCGAAGCACTGACCGCCGAGCTGACGCGCGACGCCGAGGGACGCCATACCACCACCACGGCGCGCTGGTACCAGCTCGACGCGACTTCCGCCATCATCGATGCGCCGGGCGTGCGCGACTTCGCGCCGCCCGCACACTTGGTGCGCGCCGCGGAACGCGGCTTCGTCGAAATCCATGCGCGCAGCGCGCAATGCCGCTTCAAGGATTGCCGGCATATGGAGGAGCCGGGCTGCGCGGTGCGCACCGCGGTGATCAATCAACAAATTTCGGCGCGCCGTTACGAAAGTTATCGGCGCTTGTTTCGGCTATACCAAAAACTGGCGGTTTGACGCGAGCAATCGTTCACGAAACAGTCGTGCGTCCGGCGAGCGCATGCGCCAGGGTGCCGCCATCGACGTACTCCAGTTCCCCGCCCACCGGAACGCCATGCGCGATTCGCGACGCTTTTAGTCCCAAGCGCAGCGCCAGCTCGCCGAGATAGTGGGCGGTCGCCTCACCTTCGGCGGTCGGATTGGTTGCCAGAATCACTTCGCGAACCTCGCCCGCCTTCAGCAGCTGCTCGAATTCATCCAGACCCAGCTCGCCCGGCCCGACGCCGTCGAGCGGCGACAAATGCCCCATCAGCACGAAGTAGCGTCCGCGAAAACCGCCGGACTGTTCGATGGCGACCACATCGGCCGGGGATTCGACCACGCAGAGCTGCGCGGAGTCCCGTTGCGTGGAGGCGCAAATGGAGCACAGCTCGCTCTCGGTGAGCATGCGGCAACGCTTGCAGTGACCCACCTGCTGCAGCGCTTCGGCCAAAGCGTGGCTCAACGCCCTGCCACCATCGCGGTCGCGCTCCAGAAGATAGAACGCCATGCGTTGCGCGGATTTCGGACCGACGCCCGGCAAGCAGCGCAGAGAATCAATCAGTCGCGCGAGCGTCGGTGTGTACTTCATCGAGCGCGTCGCCTCAAAATGGAAGCTTCATTCCGGGCGGCAAATTCATGCCCGACATGAGACCGGAGTACTTCTCCTGGGTGCGCGCGGCAACTTTTCGAACCGCATCATTGATGGCGGCCGTCATCAGGTCCTCGAGCATGTCCTTGTCCTCACCCAGCAATTTTGGCTCTATCAAGACCTTTTTTACTTCGTGCCGTCCATTCATCGTCACCTTGACCATGCCCGCGCCCGATTCACCGGCGACCTCGATCTCAGCCAATTCGGCCTGAGCCTTCTGCATGTTCTCCTGCATTTGCTGCGCCTGGCGCATCAAATTTCCCAATCCACCTTTCATCATAGAGGCCTCTCCTGCTAGTTCGATGGTTTTACCGATGCGCTGTCCACATCGGCACCGAAGCGTTCGCGCAGCCCTTTCACGGCCGGGTCCGATTCGAACGCGCTCGCCGCGCGGGCAATTCTCTCCTGCTCCGCCTGAACCCGCTGCCGCGCCGGCGAGTTCAGATCCGAGTCAGCGGTCTCAAACGCGAGGCGGATATCGCTTCCCAAGTATTTTGACAAGCCCTGCACGAGCTTCTCTTCAATGGGACGAGTACGCCGATCCGACGCCGCTTGATCGAGCTTCAAGGTCAGCAGGTTATGCTCGAAACTGGCGGGCACACAATTCAGCGCCAGCTGACGCACCATGCCGCTCAATCCCGCCGCCTCGACCACGGCCGGCCAATTTGCGGCATCGATGCTCGTGAGCCGCGCTGCTTCGAGGAGCGGACTTGCGCCAGCAACTGGACTTGTGGCGGCAACCGGGGTTGTGCCTGCAGGTGGGCCTGTACGGGCAACTGGGCTGGTGCGCGAGACTGAGGTTGTGCCGGCGACCGACGGGGTGCTTGCGATGTTTACGGTTTTCGACGGTTGCGCGGCGGCATCCGGCCGAAATGCCAACATGCGCAGCAAGGTCATTTCGAAACCGATACGCGGCTCTGGCGCCATGTTCAAGTCGCGGCGCCCCGCGAGCGCGATCTGATAGTAAAGCTGCGCGTCTTCGGGCGAAATTGCCTGCGCAAGCTGCGTCAACAATGCGGCATCGAACTCCTCATCCTGCGGAGCCGCCTCAGGAACAATCTGCACGATGGCTATGCGCTGCAGCAGCGTTGCCAAATCGATGAGCGCGCGATCATAGTCCGGCGCGTCGCGATCCAGATCGCGCACCTCGGCCAGCATCGCGGCGCCGTCGCCGCGCGAGACCGCTTCGACAAGCCGGCCGACATGGCCGCGATCAATGGTGCCGAGCATCGAGCGGGCGTTGGCTTCGGTGATGGCGCCGCCGCCAAAGGCGATGAGTTGATCCATCAGGCTCAAGGCATCGCGCATGCTGCCTTCGGCAGCACGGGACAGCAGCGCAATTGCCGCAGGCTCGAACGGCAGGTTCTCGGCGGCGGCGATAAATTTCAAGCGCTCGCCGATCAAGGCCGCGGGCAGCCGCTTGAGGCTGAACTGCAGGCAGCGCGACAGCACGGTCACCGGCAGCTTCTGCGGATCGGTCGTCGCCAGCAGGAATTTCACGTGCGGCGGGGGTTCCTCCAGCGTCTTGAGCAGCGCATTGAAGGAGTGATTCGACAGCATGTGGACTTCATCGATGAGGTACACCTTGTAGCGCCCCCGGGTCGGCGCGTACTGCACATTGTCGAGCATATCGCGCGTGTCATCGACCTTGGTGCGTGAGGCTGCGTCCACCTCGATCAGATCCACAAATCGGCCCTCGTCAATCTCCATGCAGGCGGCACAGACGCCGCAGGGATTGGAACTCACGCCATTGGTTTCGCAATTCAGCGATTTCGCCAAAATACGCGCGACCGTCGTTTTGCCGACGCCGCGAGTCCCGGTAAACAGGAATGCATGGTGGACTTTGCCGCTGTCGAGGGCATTGCTGAGCGCGCGCAGCACGTGCTCCTGCCCGACCATTTCGGGAAAGCGTTTGGGGCGCCATTTGCGCGCTAGGACGACGTAGCTCATAAGGTATTGTCGCACGCCTTTTAGGAGGCGGCCCGCGCCAGCAGGACTTCGGCGCCCGACTTAAGTCTCTACCGCTGCTCCCTTCCGGGCCTGACGGGGTTCGTGACCAGTCGTCGCGAAGATGCAAACGCGAGCCACCATAAACGTAGCTTGGCGGAGAGGGTGGGATTGACTCGGGCCTTCGGCCCTCGCCCTGCGGGCGCCGTCGCCAAGCCTCCGGCGTCCAGCGCCGCTGCGGCGCTGTCGAACCTAAAGGTTCGAACCCCACCTCCACCATCTCCATTCAAATACAGTTTAGTCGCTAAAATCCGACCCACTGCACAAACATTTTGGCGGAGAGGGTGGGATTCGAACCCACGAACACGGTTAGGTGTTACACACTTTCCAGGCGTGCGCCTTCGACCGCTCGGCCACCTCTCCTCGCGGCCGCAAGGGTACCGGAGCGGACTCAGCCGATCAAATCCTCAAGCCTACGCGCCGGCGGCTTTGTTTGGGGGAGCGGCCTTGTAGCGCGGCGGAATATCGTAGCAAGTGTCGTGAGGACCCGGCGGCGGCGGTGCATCGGTTACCGTCGGAATCACCAGCGCGCCTGTCGTATTCGGCGTATCGAGACCGGAGGGTACCTTCAAGGGCGGAGCGGACAGCGCGTGCTGATACTCCTGCGGCGTGTGGCAGTCGGGAGTCAGTTTGCCGAATAAATGACAGCCGCTCAGCAAAGCGCCGGTCGCAACCAACAGTAAAATTCGATCAAGACTCATGCAGCTTGGTCCTCAAGGGTAATTCCGGCGGCCCGCATCGCACGCAACACCGTCTCATGGTGCGCGGACGCCAGTTCGACCAGCGGAAGGCGGATCGCGTTCCCGATAATCCCCATTCTCGCGACCGCCCACTTCACGGGTATCGGGTTCGCTTCTACAAAAAGATCCTTATGTAAAGGCTGCAAACTCGCGTCCATCGTCCGCGCGGCGGCCAAATCGCCCGCCAGGGCAGCCTTGCAAACCTCATGCATCCGGCGCGGTGCGACATTCGCCGTCACCGAAATCACCCCGCGCGCACCGACGCCCATCAATTCCACCGCCGTCGCGTCGTCGCCCGAAAGCAGTACAAACTCCGGTGGACAGGTGCTCGCAATCTCGCGCGCGCGGCTCGACGAGCCTGTCGCCTCTTTAATCGCCACAATGCGAGGGTGCCGCGCTAGTCGCGCGATGGTGCTCGGCAAGAGATCCACCGCCGTTCGGCTCGGC
>DATNKC010000571.1:0-4916 GCA_035603615.1 Steroidobacteraceae bacterium
CTGGCTATTCAACCGCTTTGGCATGCCCGGCGTGACTGGCCTCAATATTTATAGCATGCTTGTCTCTGTCGTGGGCGCGGTGGTGGTGCTGGTCATCTATCACGCGCTGACGCGCCGAGCTTAATGATGAAGGTTTACACAAAGGGACGTCCCATGAAACATTTTATGCGCACATTGGCTTTGATACCGTTGCTGATCGTATCGATCGGCGCCGCGCACGCCCGCGGCTACGCAGACACCATTGCGATATTCAAGAACGCCGGCGCCAGCGGAACGTTCTTCGATAGAAGCTATGCCTACGCGGTCTTTCCGACCGTCGGCTCGGGCGCCATCGGCGTCGGTGGTGCATACGGTAAAGGACGGGTGTACGTCCATGGGGTGTACACCGGAAACGCGACCCTCGGTCAAGTCAGTGTGGGATTCCAGGCGGGCGGCAAAGCTTATAGCCAAATCATCTTCTTCGAAGATCAACGCGCGCTGGACGAGTTCGAGTCCGGAAACTTCGAATTCGGTGCGGATGCCAGCGTGGTGGCCGTCACGGCGGGCGCCAATGCGGGTGCCGCGACCAATGGTGCGGCCGCCGGGGCCAGCGCGGGTCAAAATGACGCCACGACTCACGGCATCTATCAGAAAGGCATGGCCGTCTTTACGGTTGCCAAGGGCGGACTGATGTTCTCCGCATCCATCGCGGGCCAGAGATTCTCGTATACTCCGCGCAGCGCCAACTGATCTCACGCTCGATCAGCGGGGTTGCGTATAATTAGGCCGCCTAGAAGCCCGGAAGGGTGACATTCGAGCGAGGCTGCCGAGATGGAATTTGTAGGGCAGACAGCGGACGGACGGTCGATTCATTACATCGACAAGAAGCGCTACCTGTGGCTCTTGTCGTTAACCGGGGGGTTCAACCCCCCGATTGCCATTGGTCTTTATTTCGTCACGGGCCACAACCCGTTCACGATGCTGTTTCCTTTGGTTTACACGTTTGTCGCGATCCCCCTCGTCGACGCCCTCATGGGGGAGGATCACCACAATCCGCCCGAAGAAGTCGTGCGGCACATGGCGCACGACCAGTACTACCGCATCCTTTTGTATGTCGGCATCGTTCTGCTGTTTGCAAGTTTCTTCATGGTTGCTTGGTTTCTCGGCACCTACCGGGTGCCGTGGTGGGCCTACACGGTATTGGCGCTGGGCACGGGCTTTCAAAGCAGTGGCGCGATTTTGCTAGGTCATGAACTGGGGCACAAAAATAATCGTGCCGATCGCATTGCCGCGCAAGTTGCCAACGGACTGGTGGGTTACGGCCATTTCTGCATCGATCACAATGTGGGCCACCACGTCCATGTGGCGACGCCGGAAGATTGCGCGAGCGCCCGAATGGGTGAAAGCATATACAAGTTTGTGCGCCGCGAAATTCCCGGCGCATTTAGGCGCGGCTGGCGCCACGAACGGGAGCGGTTGGCCAAGCTGGGTCACGGGATATTCACCTGGCACAATCCGATTTTGCTCTCGTGGCTGCTGACGCTCGCGATCGGCGGCGCATTGATCGCGGCGTTCGGATGGATCCTCCTGCCGTTTTTGATCATTCACCACGTGTACGCCTGGTATGGATTGACCCAGGCAAATTACGTCGAGCACTACGGCCTGCTGCGGCAAAAAATGCCCAATGGACGCTACGAAGCCTGCAAGCCGCGTCATTCCTGGAATACCAATCACATTTTCTCCAACTTGCTGACCTTCCATCTGCAGCGCCATTCGGATCACCATGCCAACGCACTGCGCCCTTATCAGACCCTGCGCGACTTCGAAGATCTGCCGCGCTTGCCGAGCGGTTATCCGGGTTCGTTTGCGCTCGCCGCTTTTCCATCGCGATGGTTCAAGGTGATGGACCCAAAACTCATGCGCTGGGCGGACGGTGATCTTTCCAAACTCAACGTCGACCCTGATCAGAGGGATCGCCTGTACGCCAAATTTGCTGACCGGCATTGAGCGCCTTACCCCCGGCGTGCGATTCTGTCGCGGCGCAATGTGCGACGGCGTCGCCGGGTGGCCCACATCCGAATCTGGTTCTGGTTACAACGATCCTGGCGTCGGCCTTGGCTTTTGTGGACGGCTCGGTGGTGAACGTCGCCCTACCGACCCTCGGGCAAACTTTCAACGCTGACGCCGGCGGGCTGCAATGGGTCATCAACGCTTATCTGTTGCCGTTGAGTGCCCTACTCTTGCTCGGCGGCGCCGCTGGGGATTACTTCGGCCGTCGACGCCTGCTCATTCTGGGCACTTCGGTGTTCGCGTTGGCCTCGCTGAGCTGCTCTTTGGCATCCGGATTGCCCGCGCTATTCGCGAGCCGCTTGGTTCAAGGCGTCGGTGCCGCGATGCTCATGCCAAACAGCCTCGCGATTCTGGGTCAAACGTTTTCCGGCGCCTCCAAAGGACGAGCCATCGGGATTTGGGCGGCGACCGGCGCAGCGATGGCCGCGATCGGCCCAGTGATTGGCGGTTGGCTCATTGATTTGGGCAGCTGGCGCGCGATTTTCCTATTGAATCTGCCGCTGGCATGCGGCGCCATCCTCCTCGCCTGGCGCGTCGTGCCGCCTGATCGGCGCAGCGGCGCCTATCCGCTGGATGCCATGGGGGGAATCCTGGCCACGGTCGGCTTAGCGGCGTTGACCTGGGCTCTGACCGTCGGCTCCGGGCGCAGCGGCTGGACACCCACCGCACTGACCGCCGCGGCAGCGGCAGTCCTCGTGCTGCTGTTGTTCTTGCGCCTGGAAACGATGCGCGGCGCGCGGGCCATGATGCCGATGGATCTATTTGCGTCGAAGGCCTTCGTGGGGCTGACGCTGTTCACGTTTCTGCTGTATGGCGCAATGGGAGGGCTGTTCGTACTTCTTCCCTATATGTTGATCAAGGCGGGCGGTTACTCGGCAACCCGCGCGGGTGCAGCTCTGCTGCCGTTGCCCCTGATACTCACGCTGACCTCGCCCGTGGCCGGCGCGCTCGCCGGTCGAATCGGGACGCGCTTGCCGCTTAGCCTAGGCCCGCTCGTCGTCGCGGCCGGATTCCTGATTGCGCTGCGAATTGATTCGAGCGCGAGCTATTGGACTCAAGTGCTGCCGATGATCGTGATCATTGCGGTGGGAATGAGTGCGGCGGTTGCGCCGCTGACCACGGCAGTGCTGACCTCGGTGGATCAAGCGCATGTCGGCTCAGCATCCGGCCTCAACAGTGCCGTGGCCCGGACCGGGGGCTTGGTGGCCACGGCATTGCTTGGCTCCGTGCTGGCGGCCGATGGCGATCGATTGCTGGGCGCCTATCACGTGGCCATGGGCATCGGCGCGCTGATCTGCGCAGCCGCCTCGCTCAGCGCCTTCACGCTCCTCGACCGCAAGAGAGCCTTGCACTCGAATTGAGTTCGACGCTGCATTCGGGCCGCGCAAAAAAGCCAGTCTTACAAATTTAGGGATTTTTGCCTACAGACAGCAATTCTTCATCTGTCACAGGATTCGCGCTCGTTGATTCAATTCCCAGAAAGGATTTCGGAACATGGAACAGCACGTCACGGTTGCGCGCGGATCGGATATTTGGTGGCCGGAGAAGCTTGGCCAACCGGCCACCTGCGGCTCACAATATGGCAGACGTTATGCCTTCTTTCGCGAGCTGCGCAGGCTCATCGTCGAGTCTTACGGCAAGCTCGCCGTGTACCATACCGGCGATCTGCAAATTAGCGGCATCTGTCCGAATAGCAGCCGGGCGATGTCGTTGACGTTCTATAGTCAGGAAGGGCTGGTCGACATCGATGAGCTGAGACAGATCAGCTGATGACGGTGGCCGCGAGCGCTTGGGCAAGCGCGCGTTGAGTGAAGGGTTTGGACAGCCTGCCGATCGACGGGTTAAGCCTCGGAGGCAATTCCGCAAATCCCGTGGCCAAGATGACCGGTAGTCCTGGGCGCCGCGCTCTTAAGATCTCGATCAGCTGAAGACCGGTCATGACCGGCATCGCCTGGTCGGTAATGACCACATCAACCGCGGGCATCGATTCAATCTCTTCGATGGCTCTGGCGCCTGAACCGACCGCGACAACTTTATGCCCCAGATCCTCGAGCATGACGGCGACATTGGACAGCACCAGGCTGTCATCGTCCACCGCGAGGATGCACAGCGGCCGCTCGGCGTGCGCGCCTTCGTGGATCTCGGGACCGCGTTCGGTAGCCCCGTCAACCATCGTCGTAATGGGGAACCAAAGCTCCATAGTGGTGCCTCGCCCCGCTATGCTCTGGACGATGAGTTTGCCGCCAGACTGCGCCGTGAGGCCATCGACCATCGAGAGACCCAATCCGGTGCCTTTGCCAATCCCCTTGGTGGTAAAGAAGGGCTCGGTCGCGCGCGCCAGGGTGGCCTCATCCATTCCCAGACCCGTGTCCGCGACGACCAGACAGGCGTAGGGACCCGGCGGCAGGCTCGTAGGATGCCCCCCGGCGATGGTGTGCTTGGCCACAGAGATGGTTATCGTGCCGCCATTGGGCATGGCATCACGGCTGTTGATGGCCAAATTGAGAAGCGCGGTTTCGAGTTGATTGGCGTCGGTGCGCACGCGCGTGACCTCGAGTGGAAAACGGGTTTCAATATTGATTGTGGGCCCGAGCGAACGCTCCAATAGTTCCAACATGTTGTTGACCAAGTGGGCCAGATCGACCGCCTCGTGTTTTAATTCCTGGCGGCGCGCGAATGCCAACATGCGCTGCGTCAGAGATGAACCGCGCTTCGCCCCCTGCACTGCATTGTCCAAGAGGGCGAGCAGCCGCGGATCGTTCGGCAATCGTTTGCGCAAGATCTCGAGACTGCCGAGAATGGCCATGAGCAGGTTATTAAAATCATGCGCGGCGCCGCCGGTGAATTGGCCAACCGCCTCCATTTTC
>DATNKC010000572.1:0-3566 GCA_035603615.1 Steroidobacteraceae bacterium
GTCCGATTTTGTCCGCCATGCGCCGCAATAAATTCGGCGCATTCCTCATCGCCACGCAGATGGCGGTTACATTGGCGTTCCTCGCCAACGCGTTGACCCTGGTCGAGCAACGCATGGCGTGGAGCGGCAGGCCCACGGGCATCGATGAAGCCGATATCTTCGTCATGCAAAGCGAAATGGTGGATCACCCCGACGACCTGCCTGCGCGTCTGGCCAGAGATCTCGACGCGTTGCGGGCGCTGCCCGGTGTGGTAGACGCCTACGCCACCAACATGTACCCCTTGGAAGGCGGAGGTTGGATCGAGACCGTCAATTTAACCGCCGATCAAAAAACGCCCACGGCGAATACCGCGCACTACATGGGCGACGAGCATGCCTTGCATACCATGGGGCTCACGCTCATCGCCGGCCGCAATTTCTCCGCCGCTGAAGTCGCGAATCGCACGGACAACGATGTGCCGCCAACCAGCGGCTACATCGTGACAAAAGCGCTGGCGGCCAAGCTCTTTCCCAACGGCGACGCGCTCGGCAAGTCCATTTTCGTCGAGACCAGCAAACCCGTGCCGATCACCGGCATCGTGGATCGCTTGGAAGGGCCGATGTCGGTCGCCACCGGCCTATTCAGTACATTTGCTGAGAATTCGGTCCTATCGCCGTATCGGCTGATCGGGGACACCAATGTCTACATGGTGCGCGCACAACCGGGACGACGCGACGCCGTGTTGAAATCGGCGGAGGCCGAACTCTTCGCCCTGGACGGAAATCGAATCCTCAGATCTCGGTCCATGCAGCAAGTGCGCGCCGATGCCTATCGCGGCGATCATGGCCTCATCGTGCTTCTGACCAGCATCTGCCTCGCGCTGCTCATCGTGACGGCGTTTGGAATCGTCGGTCTGACGAGTTATTGGGTGGCGCAGCGGCGCCAGCAAATCGGCATTCGGCGCGCGTTGGGCGCGACGCGGCAGGCCATCGTGCGTTATTTTCAAACCGAGAATTTCATGATCGCGGCGGCGGGCGCCGCGGTCGGCATTGCCTTTGCGATCGCCTTGAACTTATGGATGGTGCACAGCTTCGAAATGGTACGCATGGATAACAGCCGCGCCCTCGTCGGCGCCTTCATCATTCTGTTGCTGGGTCAGTTTGCCGTGCTGTGGCCGGCGTTGCGCGCGGCTTCCATTCCCCCTGCATTGGCGACCCGCGGCGGATGAGCGCCGTCGGGGTGTGATTCCGCGCCGCACCCGTTAACATATCTCTATGCGTACGGTACTGGTGATAGATGACAACCCGGCGGTCGCCCAGGCGCTGTCGCTGCTGTTCGGCCTGCATGACATCCGCACGCTGACGGCCTTCACCCCGCAGAAAGGGCTCGCGGCGCTGGCGCACGAGCGCGTTGACCTGGTCATCGCCGACATGAACTTCAGCGCCGATACCACCTCGGGAGAAGAGGGCGCGGCGCTGTTTCGTGCGCTGCGGGCTCAACAGCCCGATCTGCCCGTGGTCTTGCTGACGGCGTGGACGCATCTGGAATCCGCGGTGCAACTGGTCAAGGCGGGCGCGGCGGATTACATCGGCAAGCCCTGGGATAATGACAAGCTGCTGGCGACGGTCGAGAATCTCTTGGAGCTGGCGGAGACGACGCGCGAGCACCAGCGATTGCAGGAAGAACAACGCCGCCGGCGCGAGCGTTTGGCGGAGCAATACGATCTTTGCGGCATTGTATTCGCCTCGGATGCGATGGAGCGCATTGTCGAGCTGGCCTGCCGCGTCGCACGCTCCGATGTGCGTGTGCTCATCAGCGGCCCCAACGGCGCGGGTAAGGAGCGCATCGCGCAGATCGTGCACGCCAATTCCGCGCTTCGTTCGGGTCCTTTTGTCGCCGTCAATTGCGGCGCCATTCCGGCTGAATTGATCGAGGCGGAATTGTTCGGCGCCGAGGCGGGCGCCTATACCGGGGCGACGCGCGCGCGCACCGGCCGCTTCGAGGCGGCGAACGGCGGCACCTTGTTCCTGGACGAGATTGGCGATTTGCCGCTCGCCGGGCAAGTCAAGCTGCTGCGGGTGCTGGAGACCGGTCAGTTCGAAATGCTGGGCTCGAGCAAGACGCGCACCGCGCAAGTTCGCATCTTGAGTGCCACGAATGCGGATTTGCCGGCGCTGATCCGCGAGGGGCGTTTTCGCGAAGATCTCTATTATCGCCTGAATGTCATCGACATCGCCGTCCCGGCGCTGGCGGAGCGGCCCGCGGACATCTTGCCGCTCGCGCTGCATTTTCTTGGGCAAGGACTGCAATTGAGCGAGGATGCTGCCACAGCGTTGCAAGCCCACGATTGGCCCGGCAACGTGCGCGAGCTGCGCAACTCCATCGAGCGCGCCAAGCTGCTGGCGCGTGAGCGCAGAGTGGCGGCCGCCGACTTGAATCTGCCCGCCGTCACTCGCGCGCCGCCGCGGGAAAGCGAGCACTTGAGCAAGGAAGTGTTGGAGGCTTCCTTACGGGAAGCGGGCGGCAACATCAGCCGGGCGGCGCAGAGCCTCGGGCTGTCGCGTCAGGCCTTATACCGGCGGATGGAGCGGTTCAATCTGCGCCCGTTAGGCGGCGCCTGAGCGACGCCCTTGAGCCTCAAGGCTAAGCTCGCGCTGCTATTGATCGTCATCGTCGCGATCACGGCGGCGATCAGTGACTGGGCGGCACGCTGGATCGGCAATTCACTGTTCAGCTGGCTGGCGATACTTGCGGTATCGCTGCTGCCGGTGCTCTGGCTGTCATCGCGCATCATGCGGCCGATCCAGCAGATGCTGCGCGCGCTGTCGGGCACGGTGGCAAGCTACCGCGAAGGCGATTTCAGCTTGTCGCTGGTCGCCGATCGCGACGATGAGCTCGGCGAACTGATGACGGCGCACAATGAACTGGCGGCGGCCCTGCGCGAGCAGCGCGCACACCTCGTGCAGCGAGAATTGCTGCTCGACACGGTGATGCAGAACTCGCCCGTTGCGCTGATCTTGGTCGACTCAAACGACCGCATTGCCTACGCAAACATCGCATCCCGGCATTTGTTGAGCGGCGGGCGCAGCCTGCAGGGCCTGCGATTTCGCGATGCCATCGCCCAAGCCCCCGCCGCATTGCAGGGAGCGGCGGCGGAGCAAAGCGACAATCTGTTTTCCACTGAAATCGACGGCGTTGACGAGACCTTTCATCTGTCGCAGCGTGCCTTCATCCTGCAGGGACGCACCTTCAGGCTGTACCTGCTCAAGCGGCTGACGCGCGAACTCTCGCGCCAGGAAGTCTCGACCTGGAAAAAGCTGATCCGCGTATTGAGCCACGAGCTCAACAATTCCTTGGGGCCGTTATCTTCGCTCGCGCATTCGGGCGCCGAAATCGCGCGGCGCGGAGACTACGCGGCGTTGCCGGGCGTCTTCTCGGCGATCGCGGAGCGCGCCCAGCACCTGCACCAATTCGTCAGCGGCTATGCCACATTTGCCAAATTGCCTGCGCCTCGACCCCAAGCGGTGTCATGGCAACAGTTCGTCGCGGACCTCGAGGGGCAGCAGCCCTTCACCTGCATTGAACC
>DATNKC010000573.1:0-13670 GCA_035603615.1 Steroidobacteraceae bacterium
GCCAGGACTTTTGTTTTTGTTCGACCACGCCGAAGTATAGTAGCGATCCTGGCAATTGCACGCAGAAGCAGTTGGGTTGCAGAATTTCACGTAACTTGTTGATTTATATAGTTTTAGGAGATTAATTTGGCCAAGCCGAACTACCGTCACGCGAAAAAGCAAAAGGAAGCCGCCAGAAAGGCTCGGCAGGATGCCAAACAGTCACGGCGCTCGGTGGTGCCGGACGTGCCTGCTGAACCATCGCCCGCGAAACCCGGCGCTTGACTGCGCGGCTAACGCGATCTCGCGATTGATGTCTTGGGTCACTGCACCTTTGCATTTTGGCGCGCGTGCAAGACGCGTGTTTGCCGACTCGCGGCGGCGCGTTTATAGCGGCGCCAACGACATCATGAAATATGAATTTTTCAAGCGCGCTTTCGCGTTCTTTTGCAGGGGGTTGTCGCAGCTTCGCGACGGAGTTCACGCATTAGACGACTTCACAGATCTTTTCCTCATTTGCGCTTCTCACAAAGCCGAAATCGCACAACAATAGCGCGCATGCGGCACGTCACTTCCAAGCTGTTCGCGGTACCGCTATTTCTGGCTCTGCTGACGATCGCGGCGTGCAGCGGCAGCACGGTGGTCACGCTGACCGCGACGCCCTCGTCGGATCCCTTTATTACATACCGGGTCGGGGTGGCGTCGATACAACTCCAAACCTCGAGTGGCAAGCCGAGCACGATGATTCTGCCGGCCGAGACAACGGTAGATTTTACAAAAGTCACTGACCTAAGCGAACTCCTCGGCGCGCCGACCGTGCCCAAGGGCACCTATAGCGGCGCGGAAATTACACTCGATTACAGCGCCGCGCAGATTATCTATGACGATGGCAGTCTTGACGGCGTGGCGCTCACGGCGGTCGATGCGAGCGGCAAAGCACTGGCACTGGCGCGCGTGACCGTGAGTGTGGATCCGTCTGATCCGCTGCGCAGCGCGGCCAAGCAGGCGAGCCGGCTATCCTTGAGCTTCAATCTGGCAGCCTCAAATCTCATCAACTTGAGCAACGACACCGTAACGGTCACGCCGCTGATCTCCGCGAGCATGCAACCTCTCGATGCCAAGCAAGTGCGCCTCAACGGTCCGCTGCTGAGCGCCAACAATTCCGTCCTGGCGACGGGCGTGATGCCCTTCGACAGCACCACGGCCGCGCTCGGGAGCATCTCGACTCAACCGAGCGATACGACGACCTACGAGATCAATGGTTTTGTGTTTACCGGTGCCGCAGGCCAGGTGCAAATCGCGGCACTCCCCGCCAACACGATGACGACGGTGTTCGGCACGCTCACGGCAACGAGTTCGGCGAGCATCCTCACCGACACGTCGACTTCGACCGACACTGTCACGACGCCTACGACTACGACGCCCACGACCACAACGCCCACGACCACGCCGCCGACGACGACGACCACCACCACGACCACCACGCCTACGACGACCACGACACCCATCGTCACGACGCCGACCAGCACGACCACATCCACCGTAACGTTCACCGCGTCGCAGGTCTTGGTCGATGGCACCGCTCAGAGCGTGGGATTTGCTCGCCTGTCGGGGACGGTATCGGCGCGCAGCGGCAACACCCTGGGAATTGAAGATGCGACTCTGACCCAGAGTGGCGCCACCGCCACCCTGGAGCCGGGCACGACTATCGTCGATGTGGGCCCCAGCACCTTGGTTACTTTCTTCGGCCAGGGAGTCGAGGCCGCCATCAGTACGCAGCAGATTTCAGTGGGATCGGTCATCGAGGCTTTCGGTACCGCCAGCAATACGAGCACCGGCCAAGTTCTTCTGGATGCCACCGCCGGCCGGGTGCGCCTCGACCAGACCTCGGCTTTAGGTGTAGTGACCGCGCAGGGCAGCAGTACACTGACGCTTGATCTGACCTCGATGGGCGGCCGCGCGATCAGCTCCTTCGACTTCACCGGCAGCGGCGCAGCGCCGACTCAATACGGAGTGGAATTCAACCCCGCGCCGGATCTGTCTAATTCGACCGTGGGGGCGCCGGTCATCGTCAGCGGCTTCACCAATTCGTTTGCAAGCGCCTCGCCTAATTTCAGCGCCTCCACGCTGCTCGATCCGACCACGATCAACGCGCAGTTGGTGGTCGATTGGAGCGGCGGCACGGCGGCGCCCTTTAGCTCCTTTGATACCTCTTCCATTGTCCTCGACCCTGCAAGCAGCAACTTCGGCCAGCGCCATGAGATCCTGATCGGATCACAGCTCGTCAACTTGGTGGGGCTCGCAACCAACCCGACGCTTACGCCGGGAACCAGCTCGGCCGGTGTATTTTCGATAGGACACGTGGTTTCCTCGACGGTGGAGAATTTCGAGACCTACTCCGCATTCATCACGCAGCTGCAAACGGAACTCAACGGCACCACGCTGGCGACAGGGATGACCGCAATCGGGCAATATACGACGTCGACCGCTGCTTTCTCTGCGACGAGCATTACGATCTTCTTGAATAACTGAACGCTAGAACCATTGCGCAATGGGATAAGGATTTTTTGAGATCTAGAATTACCCGGCGCGATTTGCTGCGTGCAGCACCACTGCTCGTGCCGACGGCTTGGCCCCGCCTGATGCAGGCGGCTGTACAGCCCGCCGCACCCCCTCCGCAAAACTTTCACTACGCCTACGTCGGCACGTACACGCCAAATGGCGGTGGCATTTATCTATTCCGGCTCGACCCGGCGACCGCGGCATTGACCCAGCTGCAGGTCATCGATGACATTCGCAACCCGACCTGGCTGGCCGTGAATGCGGCGCAGACGCGGCTCTATGCCGTCAGCGAAATCGACAACTACCAGGGCATGCACAGCGGCGCGATCGTCTCGTACGCCATTGATAATGACAGCCTGCAGATCAAGCGAATCGGTGCGGTGAGTTCCGGCGGCTCGACGCCGACGTATGTCAGCGTGCATCCGTCTGGAAAGTTCGTGTTCGCCGCAAATTATGGGGGCGGCAGCGCCGCCGTCTTCCCGGTGGGGTCCGATGGGGCGTTGGGCGAAGCAACAGACGTGCGGCCGAGCGTGGGTCCGCGCCATCATGTGCGCGGGACAAATGATCCGCCGGGGCAATTCGCGCAGAGCGATCACGACAGTCCTCATCTGCACATGGTGGCCGCCGATCCCAGCGGACAATTTGTCATCGCCAATGACGCGGGGCTCGATCTCACGCTGATCTGGCGCCTCGATACGGCCACCGGAAAACTGCTGCCGGCCCAAGTGCCGGTGGTACCGGCACCGCCGGGTTCCGCGCCGCGACATTTTGTCTTTCATCCGAATGGGCGCGTGTTCTACAACCTCTACGAGCATGACGCCAAGGTGGCGGTATACGACTACGACGCATCGCGGGGCAGCATGAAGTTCAAGCAAATGGTGCCGAGCTTGCCGCCGAAGTTTGCGGGCAGCAATCTTGCTTCCGAAATCATCATGACCGCCGATGGCAGATTTTTGTACGTGGCCAATCGCCTCCACAACGCGGTCGCGATATTTGGCGTTGCAGCGGACGGCCAATTGCGCGCAGTCGCGGAGACCTGGGTGCACGCCGACTCACCGCGCAGCTTGAGCATTGACCCGAGCGGGGCATTTCTCTACTCCTGCAATCAGCGCGGCGATTCGATCACCTCGTTTCATCTGAATCCCTTGACCGGCGGCCTGACATTCACCGGCCGATTCGATGCCGTGGGCAGCCCTGCGGTGATGACCATCCTCAAACGCCCCTAATCCGAGATATACTCAACGGTGATGCGTTCGCGCGAACACGGTTGAAGAATCATGGAAATTGCAATGATCGGTCTCGGTCGCATGGGCGCGAATATGGCGCAGCGGCTGATGCGTGGCGGCCATAAAGTGGTGGGCTACGATCCAGCGGAAGCGGCACGCGCGCTGCTGGAGAAAAATGGCGCGCAGACTGCTGCCTCGCTGGAGCAGATGGTCGCAAAACTCAAGGCGCCGCGCGCGGTTTGGCTCATGGTGCCGGCGGGCGAAATTACCGACAGCACCATAACGAACCTCGTGCCATTGCTTGCCGCGGGCGACACCATCATTGACGGCGGTAATTCGAATTACCGCGATACTCAGCGGCGCGCCGCCATGGTCGCGCAGCGCAAGATTCAATATGTCGATTCCGGTACCAGCGGCGGCGTGTGGGGCCTGGCGGAAGGCTATAGCCTGATGATCGGCGGCGATGAGGCCGTGGTGGAGCGGTTGCGTCCGATTTTCGAGACGCTGGCGCCGGCCAAAGATCAAGGCTGGGGACGTGTCGGACCGGTGGGCTCCGGCCACTACACCAAGATGGTGCACAACGGCATCGAATACGGATTGATGCAGGCCTATGCGGAGGGCTTCTCGATCCTGCAGCATAAAAATGAATTCAAGCTCGACCTGCACCAGGTCGCCGAGATTTGGCGCTACGGCAGCGTGGTGCGATCCTGGCTCCTCGATCTGACGGCCATCGCGCTGGACAAAAATCCCACGCTGGCAGGCATTGCGCCCTGGGTCGCCGACTCGGGCGAGGGTCGCTGGACCGTCGCCGACGCCATCGAATTGGGCGTCTCCGCCCCCGTCATTACGCTCTCGCTGCTCGAGCGCTTGCGCTCCCGCGATAACGATTCGTTTACCGACAAGCTGCTGGCGGCGATGCGCAATCAATTCGGCGGTCACGAAATCAAAAAAGAGTGAAGATTCTCGTTGTCGGCGCGGGCGCCATAGGCGGCTATTTCGGCGCTCGCTTGGCAGCGGCGGGCCGCGATGTCACGTTTCTGGTCAGAGAGCGCCGCGCGGAACAACTCCGCCGGGGTGGTCTGGCGGTCACCAGCCCCTTGGGCAACGTCGACTTGCCGACTCCAGCGCTGGTAAGCGCAAAAGATCTCAAACCGATTTACGGGCTGATCATTGTCAGCAGCAAATCCTACGACTTGGACAGCGCCATCGGGGATTTCGCCAACGGCATGGGTCCAAACTCCCGCGTTCTTCCGCTGCTGAATGGTATGCGCCATCTCGATGTGCTTGATGCGCGCTTCGGCGCAAGCCGGGTGTTGGGCGGACTGGCGCGCATTTCCTCGACCCTCGATGCGGATGGACGCATTCATCAATTGGGCCCGTTTAATGCACTGGCATTCGGTTCCCGCGATGAAACTCCAATCGACGACGTCGCCCAAGTCCTGCGTGTGCCGGGATTCGATGCGCTGTTGAGCCGCGACATACTGCATGAGATGTGGGAGAAGTGGGTGTTCATCGCCGCCGCCGCCTCGACAACCTGCCTCATGCGCGCAACCGTCGGCGATATCGTGGCCGCCGATGCGCAGGATATTCCGGTGCGGTTATTGCAAGAATGCGCTGCGATTGCCGCCGCGAATGGTTTCCCGCCGCGCGAGGCCGCCAACAATGCCGGCCTGGCCGTCCTCACGGCACCGGGTTCCGGCTTCACGGCATCGATGTTGCGGGACATCGAGCAGGGCAGCCGCATCGAGGCGGATCACATTGTCGGCGATCTACTCAGGCGGGCTTCCAAGGCGCCGCCGGCGCCGCTGCTCACGACCGCCTTCGCACACTTGAGAGCCTACGAAGCGCGGCGCAAGCGCGAGAGTACTGGCCCGGGGGCGAAGTGACAGATTCCACATGGGCCTGTATCTTCCAACCGTGAGCTTGTCCTCGATGCAGGCGATGACCTTCACCGCTCCGCCGCTGTTCATGGAAATTGATTGCAACTGGCTCAGCCAACAACCGCAACAGACCACACCATGCGATGGCTCACCCGATCTGCGTTGCTTCTCACCGTCATCCTCGCTCTGTCGGCGACGTCCGCTTACCCCGGGACGCCAGACTTTTTCGCGCCGCGCGCAGGCATCGATAGGGACACCGCACTGCTACTGGACGCCGCGTCCGGCCGCGAGGGCGCCGCGGGGCGGCTGCGCGCACGCCTCGGGCGCAAGCCCGCGCCGGCCAACGCCTATGAGGACTGGTCCTTCCTGTGTGGCCTTGAATCACACAGCGGACACTACGCCCGAGCCGTTGCCGACTGCGAGAAGGCCGTCGCCCTCAATCCACAGGGGGGCGATGCGAGCACCCTGACCATCGCGCGGCTCCTGGTTCATCAGCCGCCGCCGCGCGCCAACGGCGCTGCGCGCGTGCCCGTGACCCCGGGCGTGCGTGTGCCGGCGGCGGCTGGCGCCTTTGACGGCATGGCCATGGCCGACACGGGTGCCCAGATCTCCGTGATGATGCAGAGTGTGGCGCGATCCGCCGGAGTGAAGCTCCTGGGCTCCACGGGCGGAATCAGCAGCTCCACCACGGCGTCTGTTGAGGGACAGATCGGCCTCATCCCGGAGGTGAGGATCGGCGGGACTTTCCTTTACAACATTCCAGTCCTGGTCATGCCGGATGCGCAGCTCACGTTCAGTCACGGCAGGGAGACTGTCTCGCTGCCATTTGTCCTCAGCGTCTACGCGCTGGCCGGGTTCGGTCGGGTCGCATGGCTCGATCATGACCGCTGGCTCGCGCTCGGCGGCGCGGCACCCACGTCCTTCGCTGGCGCGGTGCCCATGATCTGGCATCCCATCGGCATCGCCGTGCCGCTCGACGGCGCGCTCGGGCGCCGGACCGCGCAATTCGACAGTGGCACGGATGTGAGCCATCTCTACGAGAGCGGCATCGCGCTGCTTTCCGATGCCGAACGCGGCAGCGTTGTTCAGGCCAGACGGACGATCGGCGGTATCGGCGCTGTCGTGGAGCAGGAGATCCGCAGGGTTCCACAGGCTGACCTCATGCTGGCGGGTCAGCCGCTGGTTCTCAGGGGTGTCGACATCGCACCGGAGTCAAAGACCGGAGAGGCGGCGCGGCTGGGCGAGGATGTGCTGCAGGCCTATTCAACGGTGGTCTTCGACTTCCACGCAATGACCTTCTCAGTCTCGCCCTAGCGAGGCCAGCGCTGGGTGAGTCTGCTAGATCGTACGTCGACCAAGTGATTTTGACCGATTCGTGAGCGCGAGAACTCGAGCCGCTCAATCTCACCGTGCCGCGATGTTAAATCGATGGCACTGCCGATTTATGCCGGCTGACCGCCGCCCCGTCCTCCCCGCGCAGCCGCGCGAACACCAAAGTCGACACAATGGTCAGCGCTGCCAGCCCCAAGAGCGCCAGATGAATTCCGTGCAGCAACTGCGGTGGCGTCGCGCGCAGCCGATCAGGAATGAACAGGGCCGCGGCGAGCGAGGCGGTGGCGACGCCAAAACTGACGGCCAATTGCTGCACGGTGCTGGCAATGGTGCTGGCGCCGCTTGTTTCGTGTTCGCCGATATCCGCATAGGCGAGGGTATTCATGCTCGTATATTGCATCGAAGTCAGGAAGCCATAGATGAAGGCCATGCCGACGATGAGCCATACAGGCGTGCCGACGTGGATGGTGGCAAACAGCATGATCATGACGCCGAGCAGGAGGGTATTGATGATGAGCACCCTTCGATAACCGAATCGCTTCAAGATCAACGGCATGGTCAATTTCAGGCTCATCGCGGCAAAGGCCTGCGGCATGATCAGCAGCCCCGACTGTATCGGCGTGAACCCAAGCCCGACCTGATACAGCAGCGGCAGCAAGAACGGGATTCCGCCTATTCCTAAGCGCGTGAATAAATTGCCGCTGACCGCGACACGAAAGGTGCGAATTGCCAGAAGCTTCAGGCGCAGCAACGGGTGAGCCATGCGCTTGGTATGCAGGCCGTAAGCGGCCAGCAGGGCGCCCGAGATGGCCAGCAATCCCAATATCTCGCGGCTGCTCAAGGTCGTTTCGCCGAACACCTCGAGCACATAGGAAAGCAACGCAATTCCCGAGCCGAACAAGATCAGCCCGATGATATCCAGCGGGTAATTGCGCGTCTCGCGATAATTGGGCAAATGCCGATAGACCAGTACCAGGCCGCACAGGCCGATTGGAATGTTGACGAAAAAAATCACGCTCCAATGAAAGTATCCGATGATCGCGCCACCGAGGACCGGTCCCAGCATGGGGCCCACCAGCCCGGGAATGGCGACGAAGCTCATTGCATTGATGAGCTCGGATTTTGCAAACGTACGCACCATGGTGATGCGGCCCACCGGAATCATCATCGCGCCGCCGCTGCCTTGCAGGATGCGGCAGGCCACCAGTAGGTGGATGTCGCGGGAGATGCCGCAAAGGAACGAGCCGAGCGTGAAGATGCCGATGGCGGATGCAAACACTTTGCGTGTGCCGAAGCGATTGGCCATCCAGCCGCTGATCGGTATGAAGACGGCCAAACTCAAGGTATAGCTGGCCAGCACCGCCTTCATACTCAAGACCGGCACATCGAGCGCCTGCGCGATGGCAGGCACGGCCGTATTGAGAATCGTCGTATCCAACGATTCCATGAAGAATCCGACGGCAACCAGCCAGGGCAACAACCGCTTGGCGGTAGCCGTCAGCGCAATGTCATCGGAAACTGCCAAGTGAGTTCCGCGCTAGGAGCCCGCGAGCGCCCCGTCGACAATGCTCTGTGCCTCGTGAATCAGGCGGCGCAAATGCGCATCGTCATGAAAACTTTCTGCGTAGATCTTGTAAATGTTTTCGGTGCCCGAGGGGCGTGCCGCGAACCAGCCGCCGCGCGAAGTCACTTTCACGCCGCCGATCGGCGCGTTATTGCCGGGTGCTTGCGTCAGAATTTGTTCGATCGGCTCGCCGGCAAGCTCCTTGATGTTGACCTGTTGCCGATCAAGCTTGCCGAGCTTCGCCTTCTGCGAAGGCGTGGCGGGCGCGTCGATGCGGTCGGCATAGGAGGTGCCAAGTTCCTGCGTCAGCGCCTGATAGTGCGCGCCGGGATCCTTGCCGGTACGGGCGGTGATCTCCGCCGACAAAAGCGCCGGCACGATGCCGTCTTTGTCGGTGGTCCACACGCTGCCATCGATTCGGCTGAACGAGGCGCCGGCGCTTTCCTCGCCGCCGAATCCCAATCTACCGTCGATGAGTCCGTCGACAAACCATTTGAAGCCGACCGGCACCTCGAATACCCGGCGCTTGAGCCGGCCGCCCACCCGATCAATCATCGCGCTGCTGACCACGGTTTTGCCCACCGCAGCATCAGCACGCCAACGACCGCGGTTGCTGAATAGATAATCGATCGTTACCGACAGATAATGATTGGGCGGCATCAATCCGCTGCTGGCCGTGACGATTCCATGCCGATCGTGGTCGGTGTCGCAGGCGAAGGCGATGTCATAGCGGTCTTTGAGAACGATGAGGCGCGCCATGGCGTAGGGTGAAGAGGGATCCATGCGGATCTTTCCGTCCCAGTCGAGCGTCATGAATCGAAACGTCGGATCGACCTCATCGTTCACAACGGTCAGGTCAAGGCCGTACTGCTGCGCAATACGCGGCCAATAATGCACACCGGCGCCGCCGAGAGGGTCGACACCCATGTGTATCTTGGAATCGCGAATGATATTCATATCCAAGATGTTGCCAAGGTCTGCAACGTAGTTGGTCAGGTAGTCGTGCGTGTGTGTCGTTGCCGCGCGCCGCGCCGCGCCGTACGGAGTTCTCTTGATGCCCGGCGCGCCAGGCCGCAGCAGATCGTTCGCTCGATTCTCGATCCATTGGGTGATGTCCGTATCCGCGGGGCCGCCATTCGTCGGGTTGTACTTGAAACCGCCATTGTCGGGAGGATTGTGCGAGGGCGTGATGACGATTCCGTCCGCCAAGCCAGCGGTGCGGCCGCGGTTGTACGTGAGAATGGCATGCGAGATGGCCGGAGTCGGCGTGTACTCGTCCTGCGCGGCAATCATCACTTCAACGCCATTCGCCGCCAGCACCTCGAGCGCGCTGACGAACGCCGGTGCCGACAGCGCGTGCGTATCGAAACCCATGAACAGCGGTCCATCGATGCCATGCTGCTTGCGGTATTCGCAGATGGCTTGACTGATCGCCAGCACATGCGCTTCGTTAAAGCTAATTTCGAAGGAGGATCCGCGATGTCCCGACGTGCCGAAGGCGACTCTTTGCGCCGGCACCGACGGATCCGGCCGCTCGCTGTAATACGCCGTGACCAGCCGCGGTATATTCACCAGCGAGGCCGCGGGCGCCGGCTTGCCGGCGAGCGGATTGATCCGCGAACTCAAGTGGTCGCCAGCGCGGCGCTCTTGTCCTTGATGCGCTGCATGAGTTCAGTCCACGACTTGACGAATGAGGCGGCGCCATCCACCTGCAATTGCTCGGCGAGGGCTTCGACATTGATGCCCGCGCGGGCAAAACGCGCCAGCATATCTTCCGCGTCACCGCCGTCTTTGGCCATGACCCCGTTGAGCTTGCCGCTTTGGGCAAACGCCAGCAAGGTTTTCTCCGGCATGGTATCGACGGTCTCCGGCGCGGCCAGCGCCTCGACATAGAGGCCGGGCGGGGATTTCGGATCCTTCGTTCCTGTGCTCGCCCACAGCATCCGCTGCTTGCGCGCACCTTTGGCTTCCAGATCCTTCCAGCGCTTGCCGGCGATCAAGTCGCAGTGCGCCTTGTAGGTGCGCTGCATGATGGCGATACCTAACCGGTTGCTCAACTCCTGCGGCACTTTGTCGGCGACGGCGCGATCCCAGCGGCTGACGAATACGGACGCAACCGAATTGATTTTCGGATCCAATCCCTTGGCGATACGGCGCTCCATGGCGCGCATGTAGGCTTCGGCGACTTTCAGATATTGTTCACGCGAGAACAGCAGGGTCACATTGATCGGAACACCGGCAAAGATGGCCTCCTCGATTGCGGGTACGCCGGCAGGGGTTCCCGGTATTTTCACGTAGAGGTTGGGGCGATTCGCCTGTTTATGAATTCGTAGCGCCGCGTCGAGCGTGCTCTTGGTGTCGTTCGCCAGCAGCGGCGAGACCTCCATGGATACCCAGCCGTCGATGCCCTTCGTGCGGTCGAATTCGGGCCTGAAAAGATCGGCCGCGCGGCGCAGGTCCTCCAGCGCCAATTCGATGAATAGGTCCTCGCCCGACATGCCGGCGTCGGCCTTTTGCCGAATGCCCTTGTCGTAGGCGGCGGTCTTACCGATGGCCTCGTCGAAAATCGTGGGATTCGAGGTCAGGCCGGTAACGGAAAATTGTTCGATATAGCGGCGCAGCGTGCCATCGTCGAGAATTTCCCGGGTGATATTGTCGAGCCATAGACTTTGACCCAGGTCGTGCAAGTTCTTCGTCATGCTCATGGTCGCACCTTAAAATCGGTTGAATTGTGATTGAGAAGATCTGCGATGCGTTCGATCACCAGATCGGGCGCAGGGACTACCGAATTGGACTCCGCCGCCAGCGCGTAGTGCCCCTGACGCACGAATACCGTCGTCAGTTGCGCACCCAGCACCGACTTCATCGCCGCCAAGAGATTCGCCTTGTCATCGACCATAACATAGTGCTTGGCCGGAAAGCGGCGCTGCATATGGTCCAGCACTTTTTCCTTGTGCAAATAGATCATGACGCGGCCCTCGACGGCATCCCAAATGCCGGAGCGCTGGATCTTGCGCGGTTGAAACACGATGTCCCCGTCCGACAGCACGATGGGGGAACCGAGCGTGCGTAGGTGCGCAATCGCCTCCAGCGCGCGCGGAAACAGCCGGCTCGTAAACGGGTATTCAAGCAGGAACTGGGACATGTCGAGCAGCTGTGGGTCATCATCCAGCCCCACACGAAATTCCTGCAAGCTGCCGAGGTAATCGGCGAGTCCGAGTGCCGTGCGCCGCTGCGCGAAAATGTCCCAGTAGCGGGCGCGCTGCGCGGCGCCGAAGCAACTCTCCACCCGATCGCCGAGGTCGGCCGCGAAGCGGTCGTTGTCCAACAATGTGTTGTCAACGTCCAAAAGAAAAGCCGTTGACGCGGCGTTCAGCACGGCGCGGATTTCTCGATCTGGGGGTCATGCCAGGTTTCTCCGGCATCGACAATTTTACCGGCCGCCTCCGGGCCCCATGTGCCCGGTTCGTATTCGATCACCGGCAGGCCGCCTTTCAACACCGGATCGACCACGCGCCATGCGGCCTCCACGCACTCGTCCTGGGTGAACAAGGAGGTATCGCCGCGCACTGCATCGCCGAGCAGCCGTTCATAGGGAGACTTTTCTTCCTGCGTGTTGTGGCGCGCGATCAATTCGACCGGCTCGCCGCGCATATCTTCACCGTTGAGCTTCGCCAGTGCGCCCTCGCCAATGACGACCTCGGGACTCAAGCGCAGGCGGAAATAGTTGGAAGGCATCTTGTCGCTGGGATCGAAAATATCCAGCGGCGGGCGCTTCAGAGTCACCCTGACTTCTGTTGCGGTGATCGGCAAATTTTTGCCGGCGCGAATGTAGAACGGTACGTCCGCCCAGCGCCAGGTATCGATGTGCAGATGCACAGCGGCAAAGGTCTCGACCTGGGAATCCTTGGCGACGCCTTTCTCGGCGCGATAGCCGCGAAATTGACCGCGCACGGCCTCTTTCGGATCGAGAGGCTGCATCGCCCGGAAAATGCGCAATTTCTCCGCCTGCATGGTCTTCGGGTCGTGGCCGACCGGGGCGTCCATTGCCAGCAGCGTCACGACTTGCAGCAAATGGTTTTGCACCACGTCGCGGATCGCGCCCACTTCTTCGTAGAAGGCGCCGCGGCCCTCGACGCCGAAATTTTCGGCCATGGTGATTTGAATGTCGCGGATGTATTCGCGATTCCATATCGGCTCGAGAAACGTGTTGGCAAACCGGAAGTACAAAATGTTTTGCACGGCTTCCTTGCCCAGGTAGTGATCGATGCGAAAAATGGAGGACTCGCCGAACACATCATGCAAGGTTCGGTCAAGCGCTTGTGCGCTGGCGAGATCCCGGCCGAAGGGTTTCTCGACGATGACTCGGGAGTTCGCTTCGGCGCAGCCGCACTTTTGCAGCCCCTGAACCACGCTGGCAAACATGCTGGGCGGAATCGCCAGATAATAAATTGGACTCTTCGCCAATCCCAGCGCCTTCTTCAGCTTGGCGAAGGTCTGAGGATCCGAGTAGTCGCCGTCAACATAGCGCAGCAGAGCGGCCAGTTTTGCGAAACTCTGCTCGTCGTAGTCGCCGCTTTGCTTCACGCTGTCGCGCGCGCGCTCGGTGAGCTTCTCCAAGCTCCATCCGCCGCGCGCCATCCCGATTATCGGGATATGAAATCCGCCCCGGCGCACCATGGCGTAGAGCGCGGGAAAAATTTTCTTGTACGCCAGATCGCCGGTGGCGCCAAAGAACACGAAGGCATCGGATTCAATTTTGTCCACAATTTTGTCCATTAGCGTTTCACTCCGAGCTCGCGGCGTAGTTGTGCGAGTTCTTCAAGCAATTCTACCGCGAGCGCGACGCCGGCAAGATTCAGCTCCAGGTCCCGCTCCAGCCGCAGCGCGAGCCGGGCGCGGCGCAGCGCATCGCCCGTAAAACGCCACTCGCTGCTGACAGTGACGACGTTGAGGACGCCTTCCTCGACGAATTCCACGATGTGCCGCTCATCGACGGAGCACATGCGGCTCAAGTCCTTGATGCTCAAGATCGCGGATTCGTCAAAAATGGTGCCGGGTAACGCCTGATCGTCTGATGGGGACATATTAGACTCCGAGGCTCGCGCGGGGATTGAAAGGCAGAGC
>DATNKC010000574.1:0-2167 GCA_035603615.1 Steroidobacteraceae bacterium
GCAACGCGCTAAACTCATGGGCGACTCTGGTATCGGGTTTGAGGCTCTATCGACCGGCGGTTGTCGCTTGTTTCGTTCTTCGCCGAGAAATTGGCCACTCCGTCTCTCGAGACTTTTGCAACAGTATCCCCCGATGAAGGGACATCGTGAGAGCGGGCCGACTGGTCCGTTTGGTGCCACAATGTATGGCCCGGGCCGTGCGTTGCAAGACAGAAGCTCCAAGACCGACGAACGTGAGAGCTGCAACAATGTATCAGGCCTCTAACGTGGAGCATTTGCTCCGGGCCATCATGGGTATCCGCGCGCATCCGAGGCTGACTAGCGGAAAGACCTCGTTGGGCCATCATGGCACCCAGTCTCTTGGTTGCGCCGGGCAGACCGTTCGTCCATCTCTTCATTCCATCTCGCAGACTTCGGTGGGAAAGCTGTCGATACTAAACTACTCATTCTCCGTTCTGAGGTTTGACGTCAGCCGGATCACGTGAAGCCATCCCCTCGGAGCCACCGTCGCTCGCTCGCCCAATGAGGCGAGTGATGGTGGCGGAGAGGGGTGGCGGGCATCTCCTTGGTGAACCTGAGCGAGCCTTTGTCATGCTGCATAGGTGATCCTCGGTTGATAGGTGCCACCGCGCGCGAGAACCGCCCAGGCGATGCGGGCGAGCTTGTTGGCGAGCGCGATCGCCAGCATGTTGCGGTGCAGCCGTTTTGAAGCTTGCTCGGCCCAGGGCCACAACCCCCGCATCGCTGCGCTCGGCCGCCGCTCGAGAACGACGTGCGCGGCCTGCACGAACAGTGTTCTCAGGTACTTGTTGCCGCGCTTGGAGATCTTGCCCAGGATTGTGCGATCCCCCGTCGACTCCTGCTTCGGCACGAGCCCCAGCCAAGCGCCAAAGTCGCGGCCCTGCTTGAATCCGGTGCCGTTGCCGATCGCCGCCACCACGGCGCTCGAGATGATCGGCCCGACCCCAGGTACGGTCATCAGGCGCTGACAACTGTGGTCTTGCTCCGCCAGCGCTTCGATTTCGGCCGACACGGCTGCAATGCGCTCGTCAAGCCGACGCCAGTCTTGGGCCAGGTCAGCGATGAGGCCAACCATTCTGGGCGAAAGCGCGCCAGTGTCTGAGCCTAGAATTTCCGATAGCGCCTTGCGCAAGGGCATCGGGCCCTGACGCACCGTGATGCCGCGCTCGATGAGGAAGCCGCGGATTTGGTTGATCACGCCCGTCCGCCGTCCGACAAGGCGTGAGCGCACGCGATGCAAAGCCAGCAAATCCATCTGTTCCGGCGTCTTGATCGTCACGAAGTGCATGGTGGGCCGCTGCACTGCCTCCGCGATCGCCTCGGCATCGCGGTAGTCGTTCTTGTGCCCTTTGAGGAACGGCTTCACGTACTGGGCCGGGATCAGACGCACATCGTGGCCGATCTCAGCCAGCCGCCGACCGATGTGATGGGAGCCCGAGCAGGCCTCCATGCCGATCAGGCAACGTGGAATATTGGCGACACGGCGTTCGAGCTGACCGCGTGACACCTTCTGCTGCAGAATGATGGCACCCCGCTGGTCAAAGCCAACGAGGTGGAAGGTGTTCTTGCCGATGTCGATCCCGATCGTGGCGACGATTCCAGTTATCTTCTGAGATGTGCGCATTGCATGCTCCTTGAGCTTTGCTTCACGCCTCCCAGCCACAGTCCAGCAAATTAGGCCGCTGAGCACGGCCGGGCCATCCCATTAACAGACATGGCTCTTCATTCGATGCGGTTAAGTCCGAAAAAGTGCCAAACGCACGGGAACCTGTTTACCTTTTCCGCATCCAACCCATAGTAGTACGGTGCTCGGGTTGAAGCCGGAGACCGTGAAAACGCGACTGCATCGCGCCCGCACCATGCTGCGCGACAAGGTCGAGAAGAAAATCGGCCCCATCGTCATGGAGGCGTTTCCCTTTGCCGGCAAGCGCTGCCCAGCGCGAGCAATGCGGAACTGAAGAGCCTGCTGCAGACCGGCCTGAAGATTTTCCAAGGCCACGAACAGCATGCCGAACACGTCGCGGCTGGCCTCCAGTAAAGAGCCTCCCATGACGCCGAGGTGGATTCTCCCGATCGCGACCGCGCTGATGTCGGGAGCGTCAGTCTCGGCGCATGCGGCGACCATTCAAATCACGATGGAGAATCT
>DATNKC010000575.1:0-2294 GCA_035603615.1 Steroidobacteraceae bacterium
CGCGTGGGATTCACTGCCATCGCCTAGTTATAACAGATTGATTTCATGAGAAATAATTGCAGACTCACGAGCGTAACACCGGAGCCAGTATAGTGAGAGAACCATGCAACATCCGCTGCAATGTCGGTGCGGCACCATCAAGGGCTGGGTCAGCGATACACAAAGCGCGAATCGGGTCGTGTGCTATTGCCGCGACTGTCAGGCTTTTGCGCGCTTCTTGGGACAGGAAAGCGAGACCTTGGACGCACAGGGTGGATCGGATGTCGTGCAAACACTTCCCAAGAACGTGACCTTCACTCAAGGCACGGACGCGTTGGCCTGCATGCGTCTCACGGATAAGGGAATGGTTCGTTGGTACGCGGGCTGCTGCAAGACGCCGATCGGCAACACGCTGGAAAATTCCAAAATTTCCTTCATCGGCCTGCTGCACAACTGCTTGGAAACACCTGAGCACCCGCTGCAGAACTCCTTCGGTGCGGTTCGCACCTATGCCAATCCGCACGGCGCGATCGGCGAACCTAAACCGAAGGCTGCAGGAATGGGTACGACAATCTGGTGGTTCGTCAAAACTATCCTGAAGGCTCGAGTGAACGGCGACTATAAGCGCACGCCGTTTTTCAGAGACGGAACGCCCATCGCCACCCCGCGCGTGCTCAGCAGTGCAGAGCGCGCGACTGCCATGCAGTCACAGGCGCGCTAGCCTGGCACGAATGTTGCTTGGGATTGATGCTGTATCATAGGCACCCAATATGCGCTTACCGTCGCTCAAATTTTTGAAGACCTTCCAGGTCGCGGCGCGGCTGCAGAGCTTCAAGGCGGCGGCCGAGGAATTGTTCGTCACCCCATCCGCCATCAGCCATCAAATCAAGGCGCTGGAGGAACAGCTGGGCGTGAGCCTGTTTCAACGCGGCGTGCGCACGCTGACATTGACCGATGCCGGCAGAAATTACCTCGAGCACATCAACGACATCTTTTCCAAACTCGAATCGGTCACCGAGCAGCTCCAAGTCCGCTATGGCCGTACCATCATCCGGCTAAACGTGCCGTCTTTTTTCGCCAACGAGTTGCTGCTGCCGCGGCTCGCTTCGTTTTCGCAGGCGCGCGAGGAGACCGACATCCGCATCGAAACGACCTTTTCCGCGCCGAAGACTCATCCGCCGGAGGCGGATCTGTCCATCGTCGTGGGCGCGGGCCCGTGGGATGGTCTGGTGGTGCACGAATTGTTTGCGCAAAATTTCATTGCGGCTTGCTCGCCGGCGTTTTTGATAGACAATCCCATCGATACCTATGCCGACCTCAACGGCAAGACTTTGTTGCTGCATGAAGAGCGGCGCGAGGCCTGGGAGAAATGGGCGGCGGGCCTTGGCATCGAACCGATCAAGCCCAACCGGTTGGTGCGCCTCGATACCATGTCGGCGGTGGTGCGCGCTGCCGAGCAAGGAGTGGGCGTCGCCTTGGTGCCTTCTCGCTTGAGCGCCGATCGCTTCAACGCCGGCGGCTTGGTCAAATTATTCGAAGCGGAGTTGACCACCAATGAGAGTTACTACCTCTTGCACCGGCCGGAGGATCGCGCGCGCGAGGACCTGCAGGAGCTGACGCGGTGGATTTTGAGCGAATGCCGGGTCGCCTAGTACTTCGGCACTGTGAGATTGAGCGAACCGCGTGGCCTGGAGGATGGGAAGCGTCGAGGCCCGAAAGAACAGGACCTCGACGCTTCCCATCCCCCAGGCGTTCCAGCGGGCCGCTCAATCTCACGGTGCCGGAGGACGTGTTTCGAGTGGCGACCATCGGCCGGTCAAAATCACCGCGCTCAATACATGAGAGAAACCTCGCGCTGCTAAAACAATTTCTCGTTTGTTCGGCAGGGTGCCGCGCGCTAGTGTCGGTTTGGGGTGTTGGTATTTTCTAAACAAGGAATACCATCATGAACTTTCGGACTTTCATCCTCAGCGCCGCATCGATCGCGGCATTTTTACCCGCCGTTTCCCACGCTTCCCCTGAAAATGCAGCGCTCGATGCTTGCGTGCGCGCATTCGCGGCGAGCATGGCAACGCCGGGATCCAGCGCGCCGGCATTCAAATTGAAATATCGCAGCAGCCAGCCGGGAAGCGCCATCGCCGAGTACTACAGCGGACACGAGTACAGCTTCAACCTGCAAGCTCATGACCCAAAGACGGGCGCGACGGTGGCGAGTGCAACCTGCACCTCGGATGCCCGCGGCGCTCAGCTCGCGCTCACCGCCACGCCGCTGGGCAGCCAGGAGGCAACGCTCGCCGCACGCTAGACACTGACCG
>DATNKC010000576.1:0-3273 GCA_035603615.1 Steroidobacteraceae bacterium
CAGCGTGTAAAAAAGAGTCGGCCGATAAGCCGGGTTCTGTCTTGGACAGTCATTCCTCTGGCATACGCGTCACCGCGCAGCTCAAGCGACCTACCCGGAAGCCCATGTGGGCCACATGTAGCGGCGATTAAGCCGCTCGCTTCCCTATTTGGTCTTGCTCCAGGTGGGGTTTGCCATGCCGTTGGTGTTGCCACCCGCGCGGTGCGCTCTTACCGCACCATTTCACCCTTACCGGCGCCGCTTGCGCGGCACTTAGGCGGTATCTTTCTGTTGCACTTTCCGTAGGCTCGCGCCTCCCAGGCGTTACCTGGCACCGTGCCCTGCGGAGCCCGGACTTTCCTCCATCCTTGCAGGGCAAGGACAGCGACTGTCTGGCCGACTCGGTGTGCACCATACGCAGGTCCGGGCGTTAATGCGAGGCGGATTGCTCTTTGAGCAATAGCGCGCGCTTATAGGCCTCATTGTCGCGCGCGCCCGTGATTTGCGCTGCAAGGCGCGCCGCTTGTTTTAAGGGCAACTCGGCCAACAGCGCGATCAGAACCTTATCCAGCCGGGATTTCGCCTCCGAGTCACTGTCGGCGTTGTCCGCTTGCACTGCGCCGCCGATAACCAAAACAATTTCGCCGCGCGAGAAATCTGCATCCGTGCTGGATTTATCGAGCAATTCACGCAACGAGCCGCGATAAGTCGTCTCGTGCAGCTTGGTCGCCTCACGCACCACCGTTGCTGCGCGCGTTTCGCCGAAAGCCGTCAGGCAATCTTCCAACGTCTCGCGCACGCGGTGCGGCGATTCGTAAAACACCAGCGTGCGCGGCTCGGCCTGGAGCGATTTCAGCCGCTGCCGCCGCGCCGCGCCGCGCGCCGGCAGAAATCCTTCGAAGCAAAATCGATCCGTCGGCAACGCGCCGATCGACAGCGCCGCAATCGCCGCGCAGGGCCCAGGTATGGCCACAACATTCATTCCCGTGGCCGCGACTGCGCGCACTAGTTCAAACCCGGGGTCGCTGATGGCCGGTGTGCCCGCATCGCTCACCAGCGCGACGGACTTGCCCTCGCGCAGCAGTGCAATGATTTCAGCGGCGCGCGTGCTTTCGTTGTGATCATGCAGCGACAGCTTCGGCGTGCCGATCTGAAAATGCTTGAGCAGAATTCCGGTGTGGCGTGTGTCCTCCGCCGCGATCAGGTCGCAATCTTTCAGCGTCGCGGCTGCGCGGGGGCTCAAATCGCTTAAATTGCCGATGGGCGTGGCGACCACGTAGAGCGTCCCCGCCGTCGGCAGCCCTGTCCGCTCTTTTGTCACTATAATCCAGTCCAGATTTAAAGATTCAGGAGCGGAAGGGTATGGCAGTGATCTCTCGGCGTCCACGGCTGGCGCAAATTGCGGTACTCGCGGTGTGTTTGATCGCGGCTGCCTGCAGCCTCGTCAAGCCCACGGAAACCACTCTGGACAAACAAGAGAATGCCGCGCGTCTCGCGCGGGACGGCAAGCATGCGGATGCGGCGCGCGTGTATGAGGATCTGGCGGCGCAATTGCCCGCGGAAAACGACAACTACGAGCTGTTGAGCGCAGAGCAATGGGTCGCGGCGGGAAATGTCGCTGCCGCCAAGCAGGCGCTGGCGCAAGTATCGCCGGAGGCGCGCACCAAACTCGCGACTCCGCGCGCGCTCGTCGCGGCCGAGATTGCTTATGCGGAAAACGACCCGGCCCGCGCCATTCGCGAGCTCGATCAGATTCCGGTGCCGACAGCGGCGGAGCAAGCACAGAACTACTACTGGATTCGAGGCCGCAGCGCATTTCTCACGGGCCATCCGGTCGAGGGTGTGCGCGCGCTCGTTGAGCGTGAGCGCTATATCAGCGATCCTGCGGCGCTGCGCGGAAATCGTGACGAGTTGTTGACTCGAGTGCGTGCGGCCGCGGAGCACGGCACGCCCATGAAGGCGCCGCCGAAAACTGATCCGATCGTCGTGGGTTGGCTGGAGTTCGGCCCGATCGCTGTCGAGGTCGAACGCAACCCGGCGCGCGCGACGGCGGCGCTGGACGCTTGGAAGCGGCAGTTCCCGCAGCATCCCGCCAATACCAGTGTGCTCTCCGCGGCGCAGACTCAGATCGCCGTCGCAACCGAATATCCCAGTCAGATTGCGCTGCTGCTGCCGCTGTCGGGGCGCGCTGAAGCCTTCGGCATCGCGGTCCGCGATGGCTTCATCGCGGCCTATCTGCAGCAAAGCGCCGCCACCCGGCCGCGCCTGAAGATTTACGATGTGGCCGCTGAGTCCGTGGCCAGCGCCTATAACCGTGCCGTTGCAGACGGCGCCGGCTTCGTGGTGGGTCCGCTATTCAAGGACGAGGTAGCCGCCGTAGCACCGGTCACGGGCGGCCGCACGCCGGTGCTGGCGTTGAATTTCCTCGGCGAGACAGTCCCGCCGCCGAAGAACTTCTATCAATTCGCGCTCTTGCCGGAAGACGAGGCGCGAATGGTGGCACGCCGCATGGTCGCCGACGGCCGGCTCAACGGCGTGGCGATCGTCCCATCGGGCGAATGGGGCACGCGCGTCGCCGCGGCGTTCGCCGAAGAACTGAAAAGCCTCGGCGGTAATGTGCTCGACAGCGGGCGCTACGATCCTGCGCAAGTGGATTTCTCCGATGTGATCAGAACGGTCATGCAACTCAAAGCCACCAGGGTCGAAAAGGGAGAGAAGCCGGAACCGCCGACCCATCGCAGCGATGCAGCCTTCATCTTCGTGGCGGCGAGCACTGCCGGTACCGCGCGCCTCATCCTGCCGCAGCTGAAATACAATTATTCCGGCGATGTGCCCGTATATTCCACCTCGGACAGCTTCGAACCGGATCCCGTTGCCAACTCGGATGTCGAGGGCATGATGTTCCCCGACATGCCGTGGATGATTTCCAACGACCCCGCCACCGCGCAGATTCGCGACAGCGTGCGCGCAGCGTGGCCGGCCCGCACTGCGCGGCGCGACCGCTTGTACGCCTTTGGATTCGACGCCTATCGGTTAGTGCCGGGCTTGCAGTCGAACAGTCCGGCGGCCTCGAGCAACCTTGCCGGCGTGACCGGAAAATTGCATCTCGATCAGCAGAACAAGATTCGCCGCGATCTTGATTGGGCGCAGATCAGAGCGGGCGCGCCCTTCGTTTTATGAGATTTACGTGGTGTCGACCGCGGCTCGTCCGGGGCGGCGTTAAGGTATTATTTCTACTTTCACCCTGAGAGACATCGAATGCGCACTCAATTGAACGCTGTGTTGCTGCTGCTC
>DATNKC010000577.1:0-4269 GCA_035603615.1 Steroidobacteraceae bacterium
ACCGCTTTCAACGCCGGGTGCGCACCCACCGTGGCCATTGCCGTGGTCCAGCCAAGATAGGACACGCCAAAGACTCCCACCTTGCCGTTATTGTTCGGCAGCGATTTGATCAACCAACTGATGCTGTCGTAGGTATCCGTGGACTCATCCACGCCATCCTTGGCTGTGGTCTTCGGGCGCAGCATCACGAACTCGCCCGCGGAGCCGAATCGGCCGCGGATGTCCTCGAGCACGAAGATAAAACCCTCTTGCGCCAACTCTTTGAATTCCGCGTCCATCGATCGCTTGACCCTGCTCAAGCCAAAGCCGTAAGGAGACCGCTGCATCAGGATGGGAAGCTTGGAGGTGTCGCCGCGCGGCCGCCAGATTTCGGCGTGCAGCTTGACGCCATCGCGCATCGGAATCATGACATCGCTGCCGACGTAATTGCCGGCCTGCGCATCGGGCGGCAATCGTTCCTGCTCCGACGGGGCCGCGCGCGCGCAAACGGCGAATGTCATCACTAACGCGATCAATGGTATGCGGGTCATTTTCTTATCGCCCCGTCGCGTAAAAACATGGCCTAATTGGAGAAACTTGCGCGATAGTTAGCCTGATGAGAGAATTGCTGTCAATCTAAGCCAGAGTCGCAGCCGCACATTTCAACTCCAAGAGCGGCGCGTCGAGGATCTGCAATGGCCAGGCCGCAAACCGTAACGATTCTCTGCTACTTGGCGCTCGCCGCGTGTTTCAGCAGTGTCTTCTGGACTTTGATGATCGCGTCGGGTCACGTCGGCGCCGGCAGGGGCCTCTATGTCGCGGGGTTGATGTGGTGTCCCGCCGCAGCCGCGATCGCGACCTGCTACATCAGGCGCGTGGATTTCAACGCGCTCGGACTGCGCTGGGGCGGCGCACGCTACGCGTTGCTTGCCTACGTGACGCCATTGGCCTACGCGACGATTGGCTATGGGTTGATCTGGATCTTCGGCTTTGGGTTCTTCCCGGATCCCAATGCGATTGCTGCGATTGCGCAGAAACTCGGCTGGACGGTGACCAGCCCGATCGCATTTATTCCGCTGTACCTGCTCCTGATCGGCACGACGCAAATGATCTCAAGCCTCGCTCACGCCCTGGGAGAGGAGATCGGCTGGCGCGGCCTGCTCACCCCGTTGATGGTGGAGCGTCTGGGCTTCACCAAAGGCAGCATCGCGGTCGGCATTATTTGGGCGGCGTGGCACATGCCGCTGTTGCTGTTCGCGGATTACAACAGCGGAACGCCGTGGTGGTTCTCGATGCCCTGCTTCTGCGCGCTCACGATTGGATGCAGTGTGATCATGACGTGGTTTCGCCTGGTTTCGAACAGCGTTTGGCCCTGCGCCATTCTGCATGCCAGCCACAACCTGTTCATTCAGGGTTTCTTTACGCCGCTAACCGGCGCTCGAGGCACCCTGACGCCCTATGCGATCGATGAGTTCGGTGTCGCCGTGCCGCTCATCATTGTCTTGTTTGCCATCGGCTTCTGGCTCAATCGCGATCGCGCGCTGCCGCTCAGCGCCGCCGCTACGCGTTCGTCTGCGCCTCATTAGCCGCAAGACTGATGAGCTCTGTCGCCAGATTGGGATCCTCGCTCGAACAAACGCCGAGCACGAGCGCGCTTTCGCAGTCCCGCGCTACATAGGCATGCCCCATGGTGCTGTCGATGTAGATGCCCTGGCCCGCGGAGAGGCGCACCGGATTGTAGAACTGCAAGTGCACTTCGATCGTGCCTTCGATCACGAAGATGAACTCTTCACCCTTGTGCTTCAAGGGTTCACCAAATTCGGCAATGTCTTTTGACCTGATGCGCGTCAGGATGGGCACCATGCGCTTTTCTCGAAGATCGGCGCACAGATACTCATAGTCATAGTTGGGGGTTGAGATCTGGATCGAGTTGCCGCTGTTGGTGAGGCTGCGGCGCGCCGTAAAAACCGGCAACGCATTGGCGGCCGGCATTTCTGCTTGCGCCAGAAACTCCGTCATGCTCAAACCTAACCGACCCGTGAACTGCTGCAACTTGTCGTACGTGAGCGAGAGCTTGTCGGTCTCCACTTTGGCCAGCGTGGAGAGCGGAATTCCGACGCGCTCACTCAGCTGGCGCAAGGTCCAGGAGTTCTTCTTTCGCACCAAACGGATCAGACTGCCCAACGTGCTGTTCTTGCTCGCCATTGTAAAAATGTCCTTGGGAACTATGAAGCTGCTTATTTTCGCGTCAGTATCGACGTATTGCCGCTGGGAGCCAACCCCCGTTGCGTCGAGCCTGGTCCTAACACCCTGTTTTAGCTACGCTTAGGCACCCCGCATGAGGCGACTTTGACTCGGAGCTTCAAAAACTCGTTTCGAAGGCGCAATTTTGCATACGTCAGGTGTATTTAGCCTATCGGCACTCGTCAGGGGAATGAAAATGCGCCAAATTACTGCCTGTCTCGCCATTTGCGTCGGTCTCGCAATGCTGCCCAGCATGGGATATGCCAAAGGATGCCTGAAAGGCGCGGCCGTTGGCGGCGTCGTCGGCCACGTCGCCGGACATCACGCTGTTCTGGGGGCCACCGCGGGGTGTGTGATTGAGCATCATCGCGAGAAGGTGAAGGACAAAGAGGCACGTCAGAACGCCCAGGCGCAAAATGGCCCTGCCGCCAACGCCGCCGCGCATAACGGAGATCGCAATGACGCTAAGTGACGACCTCAACAAATTGGACGAGCTGCGCGCGCGCGGCGCTTTGACGGACGAGGAGTTCACGCGCGCGAAGGAGCGGCTGCTCAATACCGCGAGCACCAATTCTTCTCCGCCCTTCGTCTCGGCAGTCAATACCTTCCGCCGCAGCCGCACCGACCGCTGGATCGCCGGTGTGTGCGGCGGCCTCGGGCGCTTGACCGGCATGGAGTCCTGGGTGTGGCGGTTATTTTTTACGGTATTGTTCCTCTGCGCCGGAACGGGCTTGTTGGTTTACATACTCCTGGCTATCTTTGTGCCGAGCGACTGATCGGCCGCGACGCTGCTTTCCTGCCGGCGATGGATCGCTCAACACGAACCACTGAGGAGGCGCTGCTATGAAAATCGGATTCATTGGCCTCGGGCAAATGGGTGCCGCCATGGCGGCGAATCTGCTCAAAGCGGGCCACGAGGTCGGCGTCTACAATCGAACCGCCAGCAAGGCCGAAGCGTTGGTGCGTCTCGGCGCGCAAGCGCAGCGCAGCGTTGAGGCGGTTTGCGCGGCAGAAGTCGTCATCACCATGCTGGCCGACGACGACGCGCTGGAGGGAATCGTTTTCGGCAAGGGCGGCATACTGGCCAGCCTCAAAAAGGGCGCCGCGCATATTTCATCGAGCACCATCAGCGTCGCGTTGTCCAAGCGCCTCGCCGCCGCCCATGCAGATGCCGGTCAGCATTATCTGGCCGCCCCCGTGTTTGGCCGTCCGGATGCCGCGGCAAGCGGCAAACTATTCGTGGTAGTGGCCGGTCAGCCCAAGCTGGTCGACACTTATATGCCGCTATTCAAGGATCTGGGGCAAAAAACCTTCGTCATGTCGGGTCAGGCCGAGAATGCCAACCTGGTGAAGTTGAGCGGCAATTTTCTCATTGCCGCCGTGATCGAGTCGCTGGGCGAAGCGTTGGCGCTCATCGGCAAAGCGGGCCTCGATCAGCAGCAGTATCTCGATCTGCTCACCTCGACGTTGTTCGATGCGCCGGTGTACAAAACGTATGGCCGCCTGATTGTGGAGCGACGCTTTGAGCCGGCCGGTTTCGCGGCTCCCTTGGGACAAAAGGATATTCGCCTGACGCTGGCGGCCGCGGAAACGTTGAATGTTCCCCTGCCGTTGGCAAGCTTACTTCGCGATCGTTTCTTGACGCTGATCGCTCGCGGCGGCGAGGCGTTGGACTGGTCTGCGATCGGTCAACTGGCGGCGCACGACTCCGGCCTCGAGCAAGAGCCGCGCTGATCAGCGGGTTTTCTGATCGAGCTCGGAGACCTCGGCCGCGGTGATCGAGTCTGCATAGTGATTGCCGAAATTCGTACGCACGTAATTGATCACGGCGGCGATCTGCGCGTCGCTGAGCGCCACGGGCGGCCCACCGAAGCCGACTGCGTGCTTTTCGCCGAACGCGGGCATATTGCGCCTTCCCTTCAATAGCGTCAGCGCCATGTGTTGGCGCGATACCAAGGTCGGATCCTTCGCCAGGGCCGGATAATGTCCCGCCCCCACCGCGCCTCCGCCATCAGGCATGTGACAACCCTGACAAATGTGCTCATA
>DATNKC010000578.1:0-5240 GCA_035603615.1 Steroidobacteraceae bacterium
TGGATTATCTATAGCCGCGATGCGCTCGATTCACCGGCGCAAGTGTACGAGATGAAAATTGGCTCAGCGCCGCGAGTGCTGACGCACGCCGGGCAAGACACACTGGCGCAAACCCCGTTCTCCTCCTTCGAAGCGTTCAGCTTTTCCGGATGGAACGACGAGACGGTGCACGGCTATGTCGTGCAGCCGGCCAACTTTCATCCGAATCAAAAATACCCGGTTGCATTTCTCATTCACGGCGGTCCGCACGGATCCTTTGGCAATGCCTGGAGCTATCGCTGGAATCCGCAGGTCTGGGCGGGCATGGGATACGCCGTGGTGATGGTGGACTTTCACGGTTCGAGCGGCTACGGCGAGGCATTCGGCAAGTCCATCATTGGCCACTGGGGCGATCGGCCGCTCATCGATCTACAGAAAGGCTGGAGCTATGCGCTCGGTCGCTATGGTTTCTTGGACGGCGATCGGGCCTGCGCGCTGGGCGGATCCTACGGCGGCTACATGGTCGCTTGGATCGCGGGGAACTGGCGGCAGCCCTGGAAGTGCTTGGTGAATCATGACGGTGTCTTCGATATCCGCTTGATGTCCTATTCCACCGATATTCCCGGATTTCAGCAGTCGCAGGATGATGCACCGACCTGGGTTAAGCCCGAGAACGTAGAGCGCTTCAATCCCATCGATCATGTGGGCGAGTGGAGCGTGCCGATGCTCGTGGTGCACGGCGGTCGCGATGATCGCGTGCCGCTGGACCAAGGAATGGGCGCCTACGGCGCCGCGCAGTTGCGGCACGTTCCCAGCGAGCTGCTGTATTTCCCGGACGAAAATCACTGGGTGCTGAAGCCGCAGAATTCGGTGCAATGGTATGCAACCGTCGAGGCCTGGATGAAGCGCTGGCTTGGCAGTTAAGGAAAATCTCATGAGCACATCGATTGGCAGCAACGTTCGTTTATACGAGCTCGCACTGGAGGACGGCCGGTCGGCGAGTCCGTTCGTGTGGCGCATCCGCTATGCATTGGCGCACAAGGGGATCCCCTTCGAGACCGTGTATTTGGGATTCACGGAAATTCCGGCGGTATGCGGCGGAAAATTCAAGACCGTGCCGATCCTGGAGCATGCCGACACCACGCTCGCGGAAAGCTGGGACATCGCCGAGTATTTGGACCGCGCATTTCCGCAGCTCCCCCTGCTATTCAACACACCCGCGGAACACTCTCTGGTGCGTTTCATGGACTCCTGGTTCATGAACGACGTGCTGCGCAAAATGTTCAGGCTTTATGTCAAGGATGTGCACGATGCCGCCCGCCCGGAAGATCGTCCCTACTTTCGCGAAAGCCGCGAGAAAAACATGAAGGGCAAGACGTTGGAAAGCTTCACGGCGGATCGCGCGACCTACTTGCCCGCGATTCGTACCTCTCTGGCGCCGCTGCGCATCCACCTGCAGAAGTTTCCGTTTCTCGGCGGCAGCGCACCGAACTTCGCCGACTACATTGCGCTCGGCGGATTTTATTGGGCAGCCAGTGCCGGCACATTGCCCTTGCTGGAACGCGACGACTCGTTGCGCGATTGGCTGGATCGGGGCTTCAATCTCTATGGCGGGATCGCGGGCGACCCGGGAATCAAGCCGCTCTTCGAGTGAGCGGCGCAACGATTTTGATCGGCGCCTAGCGCTTGGGCCACCGGGCCGACGGTGCCAAGCTGTTACCCGCTGCGGCGTCGCCAAACAGCAATTGCCAGCATCAGGAAGCACGCGATGACCACCGGATAGTTGCCGAACCGCGCGTAGGGAGTCAGGCCCGTCATGGGCTGCACGTCGGTGCGCAGTACGTCCTCTTGGAACTGGGCCAAGTGCGCGACGATCTTGCCCTCAGGGTTGATCGCCGCGGTAATGCCATCGTTCGCGGCACGCACGAGAAATCGACCCGCCTCGAGCGCGCGCATGCGCGCGATTTGCAGATGCTGATGGGGCGCGGTCGAGTCGCCGTACCAGGCATTATTGGTCACATTGATGAGCAGGGTTGCCTGCCGCAGTATGCTCAATTGCTGGCTGCCGAAGGCGTCCTCGTAGCAAATGGTGAGACCGAGCTTTTGTCCCGCGGCGCTTAAAGTTGGCTGGCGCGAGGACCCTGCCGTGAAGTCATCATAGGGAAGGCTCATCAGACGCATCCAGCGACGCACGAAGGCCGGCACCGGAAAGTATTCGCCGAACGGCACCAAATGCCGCTTGTAGTACCAACCGTCGCCGGCGCGGCTCAACACCAGGATGCCGTTGAAGTACTGTTTGGTTGCGGGCCGATAATCGACCAAACCGATCGCGAAATCAGCATCGTGCGCGCGTCCCTGCTCCTCGAGCTGATGCAAGTAATCTGGAATTTCGGTCGACAGGACCGGCAACGAGGCCTCCGGCCAGACGATGAGGCGGGCACCCCACGCCTCGCCGGTGAGCTTCAGATAACGCTGCATGGTCAATTCGCGATTTTTCGCCTGCCACTTCTGATCTTGCGGCACCGCTCCTTGCACGGCGGCGATCGCGACGGGCGGCCCTGCCGGTTGTGTCCACTGCACGCGTGACAGCCACGCGGGCACCGCAAACAATAACGCGGCAACACCAAGCGCCGCGCAGCGCCGCCGTACCGGCACCGCCGGCATGAACGCGACGTTGACTGCGACGGCTATCAACGCCGCGGCCCAGGTCACGCCATACACGCCGAGCAGCGGCGCCCAGCCGGCCAACGGCGAGTCGATCATCGCGTAACCGGTGGACAGCCACGGGAAGCCGGACAGCAGCCAGCCGCGCAGCCACTCGAGCAGCACCCACAGCGCCGGCAACACCAGCCAGTCTCGTGTCGCGCCGGGCTTGAGCCAGAAACGGTTCGAGACGTAACACACGGCCGCCACATAGAGAGACATCGCTGCAACCAAGACTGTCTGCAGCAGCAGTGTCAGCCACACCGGCACCAGGCCAAACACGTGCAGGCAGGTATAGAGCCAATAAGTGCCGAAGGCGAAGAGCCCTAAACCGAATGAGGCGCCCGTCCAGCCTGCGCGGCGCGGGGGCAGTCCGCGGATCAGCGCGAACAGTGCCGCAGGCGCCGCCACCGCCAGCGGCCACCAGCCGAAGGGCGCGAAGCCGAGATTGAAACTCGCGCCCGCGGCAAACGCGGTGATCAGACGCGCCATGACTTGTTTCCATTGCGCGGTCTCTGGGCCGCGCATGGCAACGTTCAAGCGCTCGACTCGTTGGCAGCCGGAGGCTCGATATCGAAAGGAACCGTCACGCGCAACAGATCGATACGGCGCCGATCGGCGCGCAGAATGCGAAACTCAAGATCGCCGATCTTGATGGTTTCGCCACGGCGCGGCAGCCGGCCGAACTCCTGCATCAGCAGGCCGCCGATGGTGTCGTATTCTTCGTCGGAAAATGCGCTGGAAAAATACTGATTGAAGTTGGCAATCGGCGTCAACGCGCGCACCGTGAATTCGCGCGGACGCTCCTTGCGTATGGTTTGGTCATCTTCGACGTCGTGCTCATCATCGATCTCGCCGACGATCTGCTCGATGACATCCTCGATGGTGACCAAGCCGCACACGCCCCCGTACTCGTCGACCACCATGGCAATGTGATTGTGGCTGCGGCGAAACTCCTTGAGCAGCACATTGAGGCGCTTGCTCTCCGGCACGAATACCACCGGGCGCATGTATTCGCGTATCTCGAAATCCTCGTCCCCCGCCGCCTGCAGACGCAGCAAATCCTTGGCGAGCAGAATTCCCAGAATCTGGTCGCGGTCTTCGCCAATCACGGGAAAGCGCGAGTGGCCCGACTCGACCACCAACTCGACCAGCTTCTCGGGCGACTCATCGCGCTCGACGAAGACCATTTGCGAGCGCGGCACCATGATGTCTCGTACCTGCATGTCGGCGACGGCAAGCACGCCCTCGAGCATGACCAGCGCATCGCCGTCGAAAAGTCCCCGCTCACTCGCCTCGCGCAGATTCTCGACCAGCTCGGCAAGATCCCGCGGTTCGCCGGACATGGACTGAGTAATGCGCTTTAACCAGCGGCCTGTGGAGCCGCCGTGAGGCTGTTCGGACATGGGGTCAGAGCATACCGGATCAGCGGTAAGGATTTGAAAACCCAAGCCGATCAAGGATTTGAATCTCGCGGGCGGCCATTTTTGCAGCCTCCGCGTCGCGCTCGTGATCGAATCCCATCAGGTGCAGGACCCCGTGGATGGCGAGATGCGCCCAATGTGCCCGCAGCGTTTTATCCTGAGCACGCGCTTCGAGCGCGACGAGGGGCGCGCAAATCACCAGCTCGCCCAGAAAGGATCGCCCATCGGGGGCCAGTCCGGCGCCGGCAAATGACAGCACATTGGTGGGCTTGTTCTTGCGCCGGTAACGCGAGTTCAAGCTGCGGCTGCGCGCCTTGCCGACGATGCGCACCGACAGGACGTGGGGACCGGCCCTGCTTGCGAGCGCCGCTTCAGCCCACTTGCTCAACAGCCGCGCGCTCGGTACCCAGGGGCTGCGCGACGCGTAGCTCACATCGAGTTCGAGCCGCCGCGCCACTTCAGGTGGCGTCGTTTGGCGAACTCGCCTCATAGGCTTGCACGATTCGCTGCACGAGGGGGTGGCGCACCACGTCGCGCGAGGTGAACATCGTGAAGGCTATGCCGCGCACACCGCGCAAAATGTCGATCACGGTGCGCAAACCCGATTGCTTGGAATTCGGCAGGTCGACCTGCGTGATATCGCCGGTCACCACGGCCTTGGAACCGAAGCCGATTCGGGTCAAGAACATTTTCATCTGCTCGTTGGTGGTGTTCTGCGCTTCATCCAAGATCACGAAAGAATCGTTCAACGAACGGCCGCGCATGAATGCCAGCGGCGCGACTTCGATGACGTTGCGCTCGATCAACTTGGCCACCCGTTCGAATCCCAGCATCTCGTACAGCGCGTCATACATCGGCCGCAAATACGGATCGACCTTTTGCGACAAGTCGCCGGGCAGAAATCCCAACCGTTCGCCCGCCTCGACCGCCGGCCGAACCAGAACGATGCGCCGCACCTTTTCCGATTGCAAAGCCTCGACCGCGCACGCCACTGCAAGATAGGTTTTGCCGGTGCCGGCGGGACCGATGCCGAAGGTCAGATCGTGCGTGCGGACATTGTTGAGGTATTCGGTTTGATTGGCGCCGCGCGCGCGTATGGCGCCGCGCGCCGTACGGACTTTCAGATCCTCCGAT
>DATNKC010000579.1:0-5085 GCA_035603615.1 Steroidobacteraceae bacterium
TAGTTGCAAATCGGGCAGGCGAACTTGTCGGAAAACACCAGCTCGGCACGCTCCGGTTCGTCCATGTAGGCGATGCGTGCGACGCCTTGGCCTAATCGCAGGGCCGTTTCGAAGGACTCGGCCAGCCGTTGTCCCAAATCCGGCCGCACTTTGAATCGATCGACGATCGCCTCGACGGTGTGCTTGCGGCGCACGTCGAGTTTGGGCGCCTGGTCGAGCTCCACCACCTTGCCGTCGATGCGCGCGCGCACAAATCCGCCGGCCTGCAATTCCTCGATGAGTTCGGCGTGTTCGCCCTTGCGTTCCGCAATGGCGGGCGCCAGCAGCATCAATGCGGTTCCTTCCGGGTGCGCGAGCACGGCGTCCACCATCTGGCTTACCGTCTGCGCGGCAAGATCGATGTGGTGATCCGGACAGCGCGGCGTGCCGGCGCGCGCAAACAGCAAGCGCAAATAGTCGTGGATTTCCGTGACGGTGCCGACGGTGGAGCGCGGATTGTGCGAGGTCGACTTCTGCTCGATGGAGATGGCCGGGGAGAGTCCCTCGAGGCTGTCGATATCGGGTTTTTCCATCATCGACAGGAATTGGCGGGCGTAAGTCGAAAGCGATTCTACATAACGGCGTTGACCCTCGGCGTAGATGGTGTCGAAGGCCAGGGACGACTTACCCGAGCCCGACAGGCCCGTGAATACGATCAATCGATCGCGCGGCAGGTCGAGATCGATATTCTTCAGGTTGTGGGTCCGGGCTCCCCGGATTCGGATATTTTGCATCTAACCGATTACTATACGCGCCGCGTCAAGTGCGGGTAAAACGAGTCTATGGAGTGCTTGAGGCCGCGTATATCTGCACTTTTACGCGTCCCTAAGGTCGATATTGGGGCGGTGTTCGCCGTGTACAATGTGGGGCACTGTATCGAGGCTAGGGGAAGGACATGGCGCGTGGCGTAAACAAAGTAATTCTGGTCGGCAATTTGGGTGCCGACCCCGAAACCCGTTCCATGCCAAGCGGCATGACGGTAACCAATATTCGGATCGCTACCAGCGAGTCGTGGAAGGATAAGGCTTCCGGGGCGCAGCAAGAGCGCACCGAATGGCACAGCATTGCGCTATTCGGGCGGTTGGGCGAAATCGCCGCCGAGTATCTGCGTAAGGGCTCGCAAGTCTTCGTTGAGGGCAAGCTGCGGACCCGCAAATGGCAGGACAAACAAGGTAACGACCGATTTACCACGGAAATCATCGCAGATAATATGCAAATGTTGGGAGGCCGCGCAGGTGCGGGCGCGGGGGCTCCTGGCGGCGGCGGCATGGGCGGCGCTGAACGGGGTGCCACCGCCGGGGCGCCGCCGCGCGATGACTATGACCAATCACCGGCCCCGGCCGGCGGCAAAGAGGAATTCGACGACGACATTCCGTTCTAAGCTTGGGGGGCGAATTGGCGAGAGCAGTGCGGATAGCGGCGGCTGATTCGGGCGGCAAGACCACGCTCTGCTCCTGGGTGAAGGCCATTTGCCGTGCGTTGGATGCCGCGGGTTGCGACAGCGCGGCCTTGCTCGCCGAAGCCGGCTTGGATGTGAAGTCGCTCGACTGCCCCACCGCCCGCTGCCCGGTAACCTACAGCTTGCGGCTGTGGAAGATCGCGCTGGCGGCCACCGGAGATCCCGGGTTCGGGCTCAAGGTCGCGAGCTATATCAGGCCGACCAGTTTCCATGCCATGAGCTATGGCATGTCCGCGAGCTCGACCTTGAAGGAAGCCTTCCAAAGGGCGCAGCGCTACTGCCACATCGTCAGCGATGCGGTGGATTATCAGTTCTTTCTGCGCGGTTCCGAGTATCACTTCATCATCTCTCCGACCACTGAATTGGGCGATGCGCCCATCGATGCGGTCGTCGGGCTCTATTTACGGATGTGCCGCTCGCTGATTGGGCGGGAATATTCGCCGCTGCGCATTGAGTTTCGGCGCTCGCCGCCATCGAGGCTCGATGACTTCGTGAATTTGCTGCGCGCCCCCTTGGTATTCGATGCGGCCCAAACGCGTTTGGTGTTCGACCGCGAGAGCGTCGAGCGGCGTCTCGACGGCGGCAACCCCGAACTGGCACGGCACAATGACGCGATTGCCCTTCAATACCTTTCGCAACTCGAGCGCGACAACATCGAGGTGCGCGTGCGCGAGGTCTTGACGCAGAGATTGGCGCACGGCGAACCCTCTCAAGAGGACATCGCGGAAATTCTCAATATGAGCGCGCGGACATTGCAGCGTAAATTAGGCGAATGCGGCACAACCTACAAAGAAATACTCGACGACACGCGCCACGCATTGGCGCTGGCTTACTTGAGTGCGCCGAGACACAGCGTCAGCGACGTCACGTATTTGCTAGGATTCTCCGCGGGAAGCTGCTTCACGCGAGCGTTTCGCCGCTGGACCGGGCAATCGCCGAGCGATTGGCGGGCGGGCGCGCGAGTTTTGCCGCCGATCGAGCCGGTCTCCTAAGATTAGAATCGCCGTGCAGCGGTGGCCAGCGATGGTATCGCTTGAACGAATCTGCGGCGCTGTGTTCCAAGCCAACTGAATTTCGTAGTGAAGAAGCCCTATGAGCGCAAACGCGCTGAATGTTTCCGCATCCCCGCGTAAGAATCGAGTACGTCTAATTGTAGGAATCGTCGGACTCGTTCTACTGGTTCTGGTTCTTTTCCATCTCTTCGGCGGCAAGAAACCAAAAGCCGCTACGCCGCCGCAGGTCGTGAGCACCGGCACGGCGGCGTTGGGAGACATGCCGGAAGTCTTGACAGAACTTGGCACTGTGACGCCGGTCGCCACGGTGAATGTATTGCCGCAGCTCAGCGGCTACGTGACGGCGGTTGCATATAAAGAGGGCGAGGACGTCACGAAGGGACAGTTCTTGGTCCAGATCGATCCGCGTCAGTTCGAGATCGATAAGCAGCAGGCCGAAGCGCAACTGGCCAAGGATCAAGCCAGCTTGGCGCAGGCGCGCGCCGATCTCGCGCGCTTTACCCAGCTGAATCAACAGAAATCGATCGCCGAGCAGACCTATGAGGACCAAAAGTTCCTCGTTCAACAGGACGAGGCGGCGGTTGAGGCCGACCGCGCGAATATCGCGCAGTTCGATCTTGACCTGATTTATTGCCACATCACGGCACCGGTGGCCGGACGGGTCGGCCTGCGCTTGGTGGACCCCGGCAATTACGTTACCCCGTCGATCTCCCCCGCCCTCGTCACCATCACCACCATGAAACCGACCACGGTGGAATTCACGGTGCCGCAGAACTCGCTTGCCAAGGTGCTACAGCGCTTCAATTCCGGGACCAAACTGCCGGTCACGGTCTCCAACAGCGACAACAGCAAACAGATTGCCACCGGTTCGCTGTACGCGATCAGCAATCAGATGGCCACCAGTACCGGCACGGTGACGCTGCGTGCGCAATTCGCCAACGATGACGAGGCGCTGTTTCCGAACGAATTCGTCAACGTCACTCTATTGGTCGACACGCTGCAAAAAGCGGTGCTGGTGCCGACGCCGGCGGTGCTGAGCGGTGCTCCAGGAGACTATGTGTACCTGGTCAACGCCGACCAGACGGTTTCCGTTCACAAAGTGACTCCCGGCCCCAGCGACGGCACGAATACCGCCATCCTCTCGGGTCTTGCGGCAGGTCAAATCGTGGTCACCGACGGCATGGACCGTTTGAGTGACGGCGCCAAAATCAAGATGGCCGGGGCGAAGGCGAACGCACCCGGGGCGTCCGCGCCCAAAGCGGCGACGCCAGACGCAGCAGCGCCCGGCGCGAAGCGCTCGCATGCCAGCGCCTCCGGACAGGCGTCCTAAGCGTCGGGCACGATCCGATGAACATCTCCCGCCTGTTCGTGCTGAGGCCGGTGGCGACCTCGCTGCTGATGGTCGCGCTGGTGCTGGTGGGCCTGGTCGCCGTGCGCTTCCTGCCGATTTCGTCCCTGCCCGACGTCGATTATCCGACGATTCAGGTGCAGACCTTTTATCCCGGCGCAAGTCCGACGGTGATGGCGACCACCGTGACCGCACCGCTGGAGGTGCAGCTGGGCGAGATCCCGGGCATGCAGCAAATGACCTCGAGCAGCTCTGCCGGCGCCTCCATCATCACCTTGCAATTCAATCTTTCGCTCAATCTCGACGTCGCCCAGCAAAACGTGCAGGAAGCGATCAACGCGTCGAACAGCTTGTTGCCCACGGGCTTACCGGCGCCGCCGACCTACGCGAAGATCAATCCGGCCGATCAGCCCATCCTCACACTGGCGGTCACGTCCAATTCGATGTCGCTGACGCAGTTGCAGGATGTCGCCAACAATCGGCTCGGGGCGAAGATTTCCGAAGTGCCGGGAGTGGGTCTGGTGACGCCCGCGGGCGGCAATGTGCCGGCGGTCAGGGTCGAGGCCGATCCGCAGAAGTTGGCCGGATACGGACTCAACATCGACGACTTGCGATCGCTGATCGCGAACGTCAACGTCAGCCAGCCGAAGGGCAACATCGACGGCCCAAAACTCGATTACACCATCAATGGCAACGACCAGATCGAGGATCCGCAGGACTACCTCAATACGGTCATTTCCTATCAGAACGGGGCGCCGGTGTACCTGCGCGATGTCGCCCGCGTCAGCCAGGCCGCGCAGAACACCGAGCAGGGCGCCTGGAACGACAAACGACAGGCCATCATTCTCAATGTGCAGCGCCAGCCCGGCGCCAATGTGATCGCGACCGTCGATCAGATCAAAAAGCAGCTGCCGCAACTCGAGGCCACGCTGCCCTCGGGCATGGACGTGGAAATCGTCGCCGACAGCACCAACGTGATCCGCTCCTCGGTGTCGGACGCCGCGTTCGAGCTGGGCCTCGCCATCGTGCTCGTGGTGCTGGTGATTTTCGTGTTCCTGCGCAATGTGCCGGCGACCATCATTCCGAGCATTTCCGTGCCGGTGTCGCTGGTCGGCACCCTGGCGGTGATGTACCAGCTGCACTATTCGATCGACAATCTGTCGCTGATGGCGCTGATCATCGCCACCGGCTTCGTGGTCGACGACTCGATCGTCATGATCGAGAAC
>DATNKC010000580.1:0-7302 GCA_035603615.1 Steroidobacteraceae bacterium
TCGAGCGGCAACTTCGTGACCTGTGCACTCTCGCCGCCCTTGGCCGGTGTGCGCCAGACCTGGGTTGAGCCTCCGCGCGATGATAGAAAGTAGAGCCATTGGCCATCGGCAGACCAGCGCGGCGACATCGAGGATCGTTCCTGATCTCGCACCAGCCGAGGGGCGGAGTTCAGTGAACTTCGGTCCAGCACCCAGAGCGCGTTAAATCCATGGTTGCCATCCCAATCGGTCGATCGCAAGTTATATGCCACGAAGCGGGCATCGGGTGAGACGCGAGGATCTGAGACGCGATCAAGAAGCGCCAGATCCTTGGCGGTGAATTGACGCGCCTGCACCGCACTGACCGCCATGAGCGCGAGCGCCATACCGGCCGCGATTGTTTTGAGCATCTTGAGCGTTCCTTTCGGTGGTGCAGCGCGCAAGCCTAAACGCCACGGGTGCTCCTTACAAGACGGCGATCGGCAAACGCTTGGCGTTCTAGGAGAACGCCGGCAGCTCGGTACCCGAGGAACCAATTTTTGCTTCCGCAAATCGGGCGGGCAGCGTGGTCAACATTTTGGATCGGACCGCATCTCGGCTTGCGGCGTCCGCGGCCTTGAAGCGCAGCTCCAAGGTGATCGCGGCGGCATCAACCTTGGTCAGGAAACAACCGACCACCGCGGCTTCTCCCGCGATTTCCGCGGCTACCCTTAAGGCCAGTTGCCGCGCGGCTTCGATATCGGCGTCGCGGCTCAATCGAATGGTGATCGTTATCGGCCAAGGCGCGTAATTGCTGCTCAAATTGATCGTAACTTGGCTGGCCGCAATGGCGTTGGGCAGCACGATCATGTGACCGTCCGCCGCACGCAGGGTGGTGTATCCCAGCGAAATGATTTCCACCACACCGATATCCGTGCCGGTCGGCGCGGTGACCTGCAGTGTATCGCCCAAGCGAAACGGTCGATAAATCGCGATCGAGATGCCGGCCACCAGATTGCCCAGCGTGCTTTGCGCCGCAAGACCAATGACAACCGAGACGACCCCCGCGCCCGTGAGCAAGGCGGTGCCCATCGACCGCAACATCGGAATTAGATGCGCATACAAAATCAGCACGACGACCCAGACCAGCACCGAGCCGAACTGCTGCAAGAAACTGATGGTCGTGCGATCGAAGTGGCCCTTGCGCGTCATCGACGCATGCACGCCGGCGCGCAATATCCGCGACAAGAGCATGGCCAGCAGCACGAACACGAAAAAGTAAATCAGCGCACCCCACAGCGAATCCGGCCTCAGGAAGGACAAAATATCGCGCTCGCCCAATTGGACGTCCTTGATGACGGCGGCGTCGTTCACTGCGCAGCCCGATCGGTGGGCGGCATGTATTTCTCGCAATCCTCGATGCGCACGCAGCGGGATTGGAAGCTGTCGTTGAGAATCGACTTCATTTGCGCCAGCCGGGTGATTTGCGTATCCAGTTCGACGAGCTTCTTGGCGGCCAGCGCACGCCAGCGCTCCGCGGGCGCGGTGGTAAGCGGGTAGCCGCTAAGAAAGGTCCTGGTCTCTTTCACGGTAAAACCGGCGTCCAAAGCCAGCAAAATTATTCGAATTCTCCCGAGCACTTTTGAATCGTACATGCGCCGCTTCGAGATGCGCGCGGGGGGCGGCAATAACCCAACCCTTTCGTAATAACGCAGCGCGGAGGTCGACAGACCGGCACGCCGTGCGACTTCGCCAATCAATAGTGCCACGAGCGCCTCCAGTGATAGTGGATGCTTGACTTGAACTGAACTTTAATTTGCAGGCTGCCCGCAGTTGAGGGGACAGGTCAGGCTGAAATCAGTTGCATATCTTGCCGCATTGTCGTTTTCGGCGCTTTTGATCTCTTTGTCAGCGCATGCTGACACGCGCACGCCAAGTGTCAGTTGACCGCGGATTTACCATGGAGCGCCTCGACGCCACGCATCATGTTCGGCGGTTTGGCACGAATCCTGCTCAGTTACTTGGCCTATGTTGCATTTTAATGATCGAAAACGATTCAGAGCGTCTTATCGCCTTCAGCGGCGGCAAGGTTGCGCCGCTGCCGACCGCCGGCGGCAAATCGTTGCCGCCCGACAGTGATTCATTTCTCAAGAGGATAGCCCATGTCATCACTTACCATGCCCCCTGCCGTCACGCCCACCCTGCCGGCAGTGAATCTGCCTCCTCATGGCCATGGCGGCCATGGCCACAAAAAGGGCTCGGCGTTGGATCCCACTTCCACTTCCGCTTCGACTGCCAGTTCCACGAGCACCGCGGCGACTCCCACTGCGGTTGGGACTGCGCAAAACCTTCTTGGCAGCTTGTTCAGTTCGCTGCAGCAGGTCATCGGCGGCACACCCTTGGGAGCCGCTACGAGTCTGGTGGCGTCGGCGACCAACGCGGCCACAAGTTCCCCGGCGGCGGCCGCAGCCCCCAAGATCAATGTTATGGCTTGATCCCTAGATCGCGGATAGCAGCTTCGAGCTGCTCCGCGCTAAAGGGCTTGCTCAAGAACTCGATGGATCGCTCGCTCGAGAACTTGCCGCGCAGCGTCGCCTGGTCGTAGCCGCTGGAGATCACAATCGGCAGCTCGGGATACAACACGCGCAGCTCCCGGACCAGGGAGTCCCCCGGTGCGTCTGGAAGTCCCAGATCCACAATCGCCCCACTCACCTGACCCCGCAGCAGAGCCAGCTTGTTCTTCGCCGCGGCCGCCGAACCCGTGATCTCCACCTCGAAGCCCATGTCCTCGAGCTGGCTGCATAAGAGCATTTGGATCATGTCCTCGTCTTCCACCACCAAAATGCGCGACGGCGCCGCGCGCGCATCGAGCAAATCCCGGACCTTCTCGGACAGCCCCGCATAGGTAAATGGCTTGGTAATCAGCTGCACGCCCGGATCTAAACGGCCTTCGTGCACGATGGCATTGCGCGCATAGCCGGTGGTGAACAACACCTTGAGTTTGCTGTTCAAATTTCGCGCCGCATTGGCGAGCTGCCGCCCGTTCATACCGCCCGGCAGCCCGACGTCTGTGAATAGCAGATCGATCTCAGGATGGTTTTGCACAATCTCGAGTGCAGCGATACCATTGGCCGCCTCCAGCACCCGGTATCCCAGCTCGCGCAAAATGCCGCTGGTGTGCGCCCTGACGTCGACGTCATCTTCAACAGCGAGAATCGTCTCGCCATCGCGACCCTTGGCAATTCTCGATACCGGTTCGGCGGCCTCGGCCGATTCATTCGCATACAGGCGCGGCAAATAAATTTTGACCGAAGTGCCCTGAGCAATCTCGCTGTAAATTCTTACGTGACCGCCGGATTGCTTCACGAAGCCATAGACTTGGGACAGACCCAGGCCGGTGCCGTGACCGACATCCTTCGTGGTGAAAAAGGGCTCGAAAGCCTTGGCTACGGTTTCCCGGGTCATGCCAATGCCGTTGTCGGTGACGGCCAGCATGACGTACTGGCCCGGGATCACCTCCGCCTCACTGACCGCATAGCCCTCATCGAGCGATACGTTCGACGTCTCGATCGTCAGCTTGCCGCCGTTCGGCATGGCATCTCGTGCGTTCACCGCCAGATTGATGATCGCTATTTCCAGCTGGTTCGCATCGATATTGGTCCGCCAGAGACCGGCCGACATCACCGTTTCAATGGAGATCTGCTCGCCGATCGTTCGATGCAACAGATCCGACATGCCGGTCACCAGACGGCTGAGGTCGATCGGCTTGGGGTCGAGCGGCTGCTGTCGCGAAAATGCCAGGAGCCGCTGAGTGAGCGATGCCGCGCGCTGCGCGCCGCGCATGGCGCTGTCGACCAAATGCTCGATGTTGGCGGCGTCGACTCCTGTTTGCCTGATCTGGCGGCGAGCCGTTTCGAGACTGCCCACAATGATGGTCAGCAGGTTGTTGAAGTCGTGCGCCACGCCGCCGGTCAACTGGCCGATGCCTTCCATTTTTTGCGCTTGTCTTAGCGCCTCCTCTGCCCGGCGGCGCTCACTGACCTCGACCGCCTCAGGAACAATGGCAACCACGTTGTTATGACTGTCGCGAACCGGGCGCATCTGGAAATCAAACCACCGCCAACCGTCCTGCGGCAGATTCACATGGATTTCGCGGCGCATCACTTCGCCGGCGGCGACCAGTGGAATGGCTTCGCGCACGATATCGGCCATCCCCGGTGTGCTCGCGAACCAGGGCGTCTGCCAGTACGGCTGGCCGATGACGTCCTGCAATTCCGCCTTGATGCCGGCGAGCGAAGTCGCGTTGGCATCGAGCAACGTGCCGTCCGTGGACATGTAGCCTTGATAGGTGTAGCTCGTGCCGAATATGGTGCGCAAGCGCGCCTCTTTTGCGCGCAGGTCCGCCGTGCGTGCCGCAACCTGCTGCTCCAGGGATTCATTGAGGCGGCGAAGCGCCTCTTCCGATTCTCGACGCAGCGTCGCCAGATCTAAATTGGCTCGGACACGTGCGACCAGCTCACGGGCGCTGAAGGGCTTGACCAGGTAGTCGTTTGCGCCGGCTGCAAATCCTTCGACTTTGGCTTCCTCGCCGGCACGCGCGGAGAGCAACAATACCGGAACATCGCGCAACTCCGAATCCTTGCGCAGCGCGGCGAGCAATCCGAAGCCATCGATCTTCGGCATCATCACGTCCGAGAGAACCAGATCCGGTTTGCGTTCGCGCGCCGACGCCAAAGCTTGTTCACCATCGCCCACCGCCTCGACTTGAAAACCCGCAGTTTGCAGCAGCTTCTGCAGATACGTGCGCATGTCGATGTTATCGTCGGCGATCAGCACGTGTTGGCCGTCGGCCCCTTCAACGGGTGCAATCGGACCCTCGGCCACGCCCGGTTCGCTGCCGGCCGTTTCCGCATCGCCGAGCCAACTCAAGGCCTCATCGATATAGGCTTGCGCGCGGGTATCCCCGGCGTTCTCGGCGCGCGCGCCACCGACTCGGTCCGCGGGCAAATGGTCGCCGCCCAAGGGCAGCGCCACCGTGAAAGCGGATCCTCGTCCCAATTCGCTCGCGACACTGATCGTGCCGCCATGAACATGGACGAGTTCCCGCACGAGCGCCAACCCGATGCCGCTGCCCTCGATAGACCGTCCCCGGGCGCCGGCCACGCGTCGGAATCGATCGAATATATGCGGGAGTTCGGCGGCAGGAATGCCCGTGCCGGTATCGCGCACGCTGATTTCCGCGCTCTGTCCGTCCTCCGAGCACCGAGCCTCGACTGCTATGGAGCCATCGAAGGTGAATTTGAATGCATTCGACAGCAAATTGAGAATCACTTTTTCCCACATGTCGCGGTCGACGTAAACCGGCTCGGGCAGCGGCTTGCAATTGACCGTGAGCCGCAAGCCTGCTCTCTCGACGGCCGAACGGAAGTTCGAGGCCAATTCCGCGGTAAAGGCGGCAAGTTCGATGGGCTCAAAGTAGGCCTGCGCGCGGCCTGCTTCGATGCGCGAGAAATCAAGCAAGGTATTGACCAGTTTCAGCAACCGTACGCCGTTGCGATGGGCCACCCGTACCAGTTCGCGATGTTCGCTCAAGGGGTGAATATCCGGCCGGCTCAAGACATCCTCGAGCGGACCGAGCATCAGGGTAAGCGGGGTACGAAACTCGTGACTGACGTTGGAAAAAAAAGCGGTTTTCGCACGATCGAGTTCTGCCAGGGCCTCCGCGCGGCGCTGGGTCTCCTCGTACGCCTGGGCGTTGGCGAGTCCGGACGAGATTTGTCCTGCGACCAGATTGATGAATCCCAAATAGGCATCGTCCATGCGGCGAAACGGATTGATCCCGGCGATCAGAAAGCCCGCCGGCGACTCGCGTCCCTGCTGAGCGATCGGCGTGATGATGGCTTCACGAGGCGGCCTGTCCCAGGCTCCCATCGGCAAGGCGTCAAAGCGATCCTTGAGGTCGCTCAAATTCAACGCCGTGCGGCGCGCCAAAATCTCGTCCGCCGGCCAAGCGGCGTTCGGATCCTTCGGATCGATGCGCGCGGGCGCAATGGGATGACTTGAATCGACGCCGCTGCAGCACGCAAGACGCGCCTCGCCTGCGTCGTCGAACAAATAAGTCAGCGTGAAGGGAAGGTCCTTGAGATTGCGATTCAATTGGCGCGCGACCGCCTCGAATACCATGCTCAAGGTATTGTTGCCGGCGATCCCCGCGGCCAAGTCTTGCAAGCCGAAGAGCCGCCGCTCGCCGATCACGCGCTCGGTCTCTTCGGTGACGACGCACAGCATGCCGACAATCCTGCCGTCGTCATCCGCGAGCGGCGAGTATGAAAAGGTGTGGTATGTCTCCTCGGGGTAGCCGCTGCGCTCCAAAAACAGCAGCAACGCCTCGTCCCATGTTGCTTCGCCGCTTTGCAGAACCCGCTCGATGCGCGGGCCAATGTCCGGCCAGATTTCCTTCCAAACTTCTCGAGCCGAGGCGCCCAATGCCCACTGTTGTTTGACGCCGAGCGTGGGGCCGTACGCATCGTTGTAGAACATGGTCAGTTCCGGGCCCCAACACATCCACATTTGGTAACGAGAGGTCAGCAGAATTCGAACAACGGTCTTGAGGCTCTGAGGCCATGAGTCGGGGGACCCCAGGGGCGTGTCACGCCAGCGTTTGGCGCGCATGAGGTTGCCCACGGCGCCGCCGCCCGCTAGGAAGGCGGCGGTCGAGGCTGCCGTCTTTGGTTCTGATGACATAGGTGTGCCGAACTGCCGGAACGGCGCTCCTGTTGCTGCGCAATAATCCGAATTATTTCAATTTTTAGGCGGCGCGCAACCGGCAGGTTGCGGCATACAATAGCACTATTGCGGTGCAACAACTCGGTCGCGGCCAGCCCGACGGAGCCGGCGAGCGCGGGCCAGGGCGCTGGCGAGAAATGCCAGGGTGGCGGCCAAACACAGGTAGGCGAACAGATTCCCCACGGCAACAAACAGGGTATGCCCTCCGGCCATCTTGGGTGCCGTCACCAATAGGGCATCGGCATCGCGGGGGTGGCGGTACGGATCGTTGGCGTAGGTTTTTTGGGTCACGCGGCCGTTCGGATCGATCAATGCGGACACGCCTGAATTGACCGAGCGCACCATGCTCACGCGCAACTCCACACTGGCAAACACGGCGAGCGCCAGATGCTCCCAAGGCTCGGTGTCCGCGCCAAACCAGGAATCGCTGGTCAAGTTGACCAGCAAGTCTGGATGCAGCTGCCCGACGCCGCGTATGAATGCCTGCAAAATATCCTCGTAGCAGATCACGGGGCCCAAGCGCCACGCGTCGCCGTTCGGTCCCTGCAGGGAGATCAC
>DATNKC010000581.1:0-2546 GCA_035603615.1 Steroidobacteraceae bacterium
CTCGGAAACGTGGTTCGCGCCAATGTGTTCGAATATCGGCGCAACCTCGCCAAATTAGGCAAGCCGGTCGATCACGGTGAGTGGGGCATGCGCCCGCAGACCATCAATGCATCCTACAATCCCACGCGCAATGAGATCACATTCCCGGCGGCGATCCTGCAGCCGCCATTCTTCGACGCGGGCGCCGACGATGCGGTGAATTATGGCGGCATCGGCGGCGTCATCGGCCATGAGATGAGCCACGGATTCGATGATCAGGGCAGTCAATTCGATGCCGATGGCAATTTGCACGACTGGTTCACCAAGGCCGACCACGACAAGTTTGCCGAAAAGACCAAAGCGCTGGTGGCGCAGTACAACCTCTATGAGCCGGTGCCGGATTATCACGTCAATGGCGCGCTCACGTTGGGGGAAAACATCGGGGATAATTCCGGCTTGGCGATCGCCTACAAGGCCTACCGGATATCCCTGGCGGGCCATGAGGCGCCGGTGATCGACGGACTGAGCGGCGATCAGCGTCTCTACCTGGGCTGGGTACAGGTCTGGCGCGGCAAAGTGCGCGAGGCCGAGGCGATCCAGCGCATCAAAACCGATCCACACTCGCCCCCGGCGGTGCGCGGTACCGCGCCGCTGCGAAATCAGCCCGGATTCTATGCGGCGTTCGGCTTAAAGCCTGGCGATAAGATGTATTTGCCGCCGGACCAGCGCGTGAGTATCTGGTAAGCGTCAATATATCGGCGTTTCAAAGTGGCGGCCCCGGTGCCGCCACTTTATGTAACTCGCTGAATATTATGGAGAAAGCTCTCTAGAAATCTTCTGGCATAGAACTTGCTCGATTCCTCGGTTGCGGCATGTGCCCGCGCTTTGGAATCGAACAATGGCCGACGAAGCTGACGACGCTCCTCCTCCGCCGCCGAAAAAATCAGGCGGCTTCATGGGCACCTTGATGAATGGGATGGGCATTTTCGTGCTCACCCTCGTTGCCGTGGTGCTCGGCGGCTTCATCAACGCTAAATTGCATCCGCTGCCGGATCTTAGGCTGGACAAGGACGGCAAGATCACCGCCATCGTGCCGGTGGCCGCCGGGACGAAAGGCGCGGAAGGCGGCGGCACCGGCAAGCCGTCGCTCTATTACGCCATCGATCCACCCCTGGTCGTGAATTTCGAGGACGGCTCGGCGGTCCGCTTCCTGCAAATCACCATGGAAATCATGGCGCACGACGAAAAAGCCATCGAGAGCGTGCAAAAGAACATTCCGTTGATCCGCAACAATTTGCTGCTGCTGATGAGCAATCGCAACTACCAGACGATGATGTCGCGCGAAGGCAAGGAAAAGCTGCGCGACGAAGCGCTCGCCGAGGTCCGCGCAGTGCAGAAGAAGGAAGGCGGCCCCGACGTCGACGACGTGCTGTTCACCAGCTTTGTGGTGCAGTAATGGAGGAAAACCAGGCACGCATCTCCAATGAAGAAGTCGCGGCATTGCTCGAAAAAAACGGCAAGGAAGCCGCGGCGCCGCGGCCGTACGATTTCGCCGCGCAGCGCATCAATCGGACGCAGTTGCCCCTGCTGGAAGCGATCAACAAGAATTTCGGCGATCGCGCCGGCGCTTCGCTCGCCGGATTGCTCGGGCGAGACGTCAGCTTGCATTTCGATTCGCTGGATTCGGTCAAGAGCGCCGACCTGCAAGCTTCCTTGCCCGTGCCCGCCACGATCGCCGTGGTGCGCCTCAAGCCATTGCCCGGATTCGCCTATGTCAGCGTCGAACCGGCGTTGCTGCTGACCTTGTTGGACGGCTTCTTCGGCGGCTCAGGCCGCGCCAACGGCGATCCGCAGGCCGCGGTCGCGCCCGCGGCACAACGATTCTTGAATTTGATGCTGCGCAGCTTCGCGGCGGATTTGGCCGCGGCTTGGGCTCCGGTGTCGCCGGTGGAATTGGAACTGGTGAAACAGGAGACCAATCCCCGGCTGGTGCAGTTGGGCGGTGCGCTCGAGTCGGTCATCGTCGCCCGCTTTACGGTGGAGTTCGCCGCGCGCAGCGGCCGTATCGACTGGCTGTTGCCGGACGCCTTGCTCAGTCCCATCCGCGAGGCGCTCTCCGGCGAGGGCGGAACTGCGCCGGTTCGCAAGCAAGAAGCGTGGGCGCCCGTGCTCACGAGCGCACTCAAGGACGCGCAACTCGATACCCGCGCCGTTCTTGCGCAGGCAAAAATAAGCTTGCGGGAATTGGTGAGCCTCTCGCCCGGCGACATCATTCCCATCGACGCGCCCCAGCATGTCACCTTGTTGGCCGGCGATGTGCCGTTGTACCGCGGCCGCTTCGGCATCTCCCAGGGGCACAACGCCCTCAAAATTCTCCCAGGAGCCCCCGTATGAGTCCGCCCGATCCGAAGTCCGCCGTCGCGCGCGCGCAGTTCAGCGACTTGAGTCCGAACGCCGGCGGCGCGGCCGGCCAGGAAATGAATTTGCAGCTGATTCTCGATGTCTCCGTCACCCTGGCCCTCGAAGTGGGCCGCGCGAAGATGTCGGTGCGCGACCTGCTGCAGTTG
>DATNKC010000582.1:0-16782 GCA_035603615.1 Steroidobacteraceae bacterium
CGAGTGCGATAGTCGGTAGTGGCATCGTATTTCTTGGGCAACTAGTCCTCCGCAAGATACACGTGAATCGCGAGTCCGACGTAAGGCCGGTGTGTATCTGTGCGTGAATACGATAACCGAAAGTCCTTGAAAGGACTGGGACGTGAATCTCACGTGTATCCGAATCGTCTAAATTATCAGAGAGCTATTTTCGGCTATAAAACACGATAAAAAACTTAATTTTCGCGAAAGTGTTAAATGCCGAAAGTCACTCCCACTCGATCGTCGCAGGCGGCTTCCCCGATATATCGTAGACCACGCGCGAAATTCCCGGCACTTCGTTGATGATCCGATGAGCGACGCGATCCAGGAATTCATAGGGCAGACGCGCCCAGCGCGCCGTCATGAAGTCGATGGTCTCCACCGCGCGCAAGGCAATCACATAGTCATAGCGCCGCCCGTCACCCATCACGCCGACCGACCTGACCGGTAAAAATACGGCGAAGGCTTGGCTGACCTTGTCGTACAGATCGTGGGTGCGCAGCTCTTCGATGAAGATCGCATCCGCTCGTCGCAAGAGATCCGCGTGGGATTTATGAATCTCGCCCAGGATCCGCACACCGAGTCCGGGACCCGGGAAGGGGTGACGATGCACCATTTCCTTCGGCAATCCCAATTCGACGCCCAGCTTTCTGACCTCGTCTTTGAACAGCTCGCGCAGGGGCTCGAGCAGTTTCAATTTCATGTGTTGCGGCAAGCCGCCGACGTTGTGGTGCGATTTGATGACATGAGCCTTGCCGGTCTTCGCCCCCGCCGATTCGATCACGTCCGGATAAATCGTGCCCTGTGCAAGCCACTTCACATCCTTGAGCTTCGCCGCCTCCTCGTCGAAAACTTCGACAAAGACGCGGCCGATGATTTTGCGTTTCTTCTCTGGATCCGCTTCGCCGGCCAACGCCTGCAGAAATCGCTGCTCGGCATCGACTCGAATCACCTGCACGCCCATGTGCTCGGCAAAAGTCGCCATCACCTGATCGCCCTCGCCCAAGCGCAGCAGCCCATGATCGACAAATACACAGGTCAGCTGCGCGCCGATGGCCTGATGCAAAAGCGCTGCGAGCACGGAGGAATCGACGCCCCCCGAAAGTCCCAGCAGCACGCGGTCCTTGCCAACTTGGGCGCGTATTCGAGCAACGCTGTCCTCGATGATGTTGCGAGTGGCCCAGCTTGCGCTGCAGCCGGCGATCTCGCGCACAAAGCGCCTCAAGATTTCGCCGCCCTGCAAACTATGCGTGACTTCGGGATGAAATTGCAGGCCGTACAGATGCCGGGATTCGTCGGCCATGGCGGCGAGCGGCGCATTGTCGCTGGCGGCGATGACCTTGAATCCGGGCGGCAGCGCGGTCACGCGATCGCCGTGACTCATCCACACATCCAGCAACCGCCGGCCTTGCGCGTCGCGATTGTCCTCGAGCCCATCGAGCAGCGGCGAGGTATTCGTCGGCCTGACTTGAGCGGCGCCGAATTCCCGGTGCGAGGAGCCTTCGACTTGACCGCCGAGTTGCGCGGCCATGGTTTGCATGCCGTAGCAAATCCCCAGCACCGGCACGCCCAGGGAATACACTTCACGCGGCGCTTCGAGACCCTTGGCGTCGTAGACCGATTCGGGACCGCCCGATAGCACAATGGCCCTCGGCGCAAATTTCTTGATGTCGGCGATCGGAACGTCGCAGGCGTAGATTTCCGAGTACACCCCGATCTCGCGGATGCGGCGGGCGATCAACTGCGTGTACTGAGCACCAAAATCGAGAATCAGAACCCTGTCCGCATGAATGTCGGGCATCAACCAATCCGGTAGTTGGGCGCTTCTTTGGTGATGGTCACATCGTGCACGTGACTCTCGCGCACGCCGGCACTGGTGATGCGTACGAACTGCGGCCGCGTGCGCATCTCCTCGATGCTGCCGCTGCCGGTGTAGCCCATGGCGGCACGCAGCCCGCCTGACAACTGGTGCAGGATCGCGACGAGGCTTCCTTTGTACGGCACCCTACCCTCAATGCCCTCTGGGACGAGTTTTTCAAGCTCCGACGTGGTGTCTTGAAAGTAGCGGTCGCTCGAGCCGTGCGTTTGCGCCATGGCGCCCAACGACCCCATGCCCCGATACGCCTTGTACGAGCCGCCCTGGTAGAGCTCGACTTCGCCGGGGGATTCTTCGGTCCCTGCGAACATGCCGCCGATCATCACGCAGTGCGCGCCGGCCGCGAGCGCCTTGGCGATGTCGCCGGAATAGCGGATTCCGCCATCGCCAATGACCGGGATACCTGTGCCCTCGAGCGCCTTGGCCACGCGGGCAATGGCGCTGATTTGCGGGACACCGACACCGGCAATGACGCGCGTCGTGCAAATGGAGCCCGGGCCGATGCCCACTTTGACCGCATCGGCGCCGTGCTTGACGAGATCGAGCGCAGCCTCGGCGGTGACGATATTGCCGCCGATCACTTGGATGTCCGGATATTTCGCCTTGATTCTCGATACCGTATCGAGCACGCCGCGTGAATGACCGTGCGAGGTGTCCACGACAACGACGTCGACTCCCGCTTCGCGCAGGGCGGCGACCCGGTCGAGCGTGTCAGGAGACGTGCCCACCGCGGCGCCGACGCGCAAACTTCCAACGCTGTCCTTGCAGGCGTTGGGAAATTCCGTGGCCTTCTGGAAATCCTTGACGGTAATCATTCCCTTCAATTCATGATCGCCCGAGATCACCAGCACCTTTTCGATGCGGTGCTTGTGAAGCAGCGCCAAGACTTGATCCTTGGGCGCATTCTCCCGCACCGTGATCAGGCGATCTTTCGGTGTCATCACGGATGAGACCGGCGCGTCCAATTTCGTCTCGAAGCGCAGATCGCGATGCGTGACGATGCCGACGACCTTGGTGCCGAGCACCACCGGTACGCCGGAGATATTTTTCGCGCGCGTGAGTTCCAAAACCTGACGAATGGTCATGTCCGGATTCACGGTGATCGGATCGCTGATCACGCCGCTTTCGAACTTCTTCACCCGATCGACCTGCCGCGCCTGGGCGTCGATCGACATGTTCTTGTGAATGATGCCGATGCCGCCCTCTTGGGCAATGGTGATGGCCAGGCGCGCCTCGGTCACCGTATCCATCGCGGCCGATACAACGGGAAGATTGACCTGGATCTCGCGGGTCAGCTTGCTTGCAAGGGATACGTCGCGGGGCAGGACTTCAGAATATGCCGGCACCAGCAACACGTCATCGAATGTGAGTGCCTCTTCAAGAATGCGCATAGGGTCGCGTTCACGTGGGTTCGTCTAAGAGGCGGCGCATTGTACCTTGCAGGTGCGGCGCGGTAAACCGCAGTATCATGGCCGCATGGAAACCACCGCAAATCGCGACATTTATAGCGTTTCGCGCCTCAATCGCGAAGTGCGAGTGCTGCTGGAGCGCGGTTTCGGGAGCGTTTGGCTCGAGGCGGAGATTTCCAACTTTGCGAAGCCCAGCTCCGGACACTGGTACTTTTCCCTGAAAGATGCGGCCGCACAGGTGCGCTGCTGCATGTTCCGGCAGCGAAATATGCTGTGTGCCTTCGCGGCCCGGGATGGGCAAAAAGTGCTGGTGCGCGCGCGGATCGGGCTCTATGAGCCGCGCGGCGAGTATCAGCTCGTTATTGACCACATGGAAGACTCCGGGCTGGGGGCTCTGAAACGACAGTTCGAGGAATTATCGGCAAAACTCGCGGCGGAAGGTTTGTTTGCAGCGGAGCGCAAGCGTCCGTTGCCCATGATCCCGAAGCGAATCGGTGTGATCACCTCCCCCACCGGCGCCGCCATTCGCGACATCCTGCATGTGCTGGCGCGGCGCTTTGCCGCGGTTCCGGTGCTGATCTATCCGGTCGCCGTGCAAGGCGCGACGGCGGCTGCGGAAATCGCCGCGGCGGTTCGCTTGGCCGGCCGGCGCGCCGAGTGCGATGTGCTCATTTTGGCGCGCGGCGGCGGCTCTCTCGAGGATTTATGGGCCTTCAACGATGAGGCGCTGGCCCGCGCGATCGTCGCCTCGCCGATACCCGTCGTCAGCGGCATTGGCCATGAAATTGACTTCACCATCGCGGATTTCGCCGCCGATGTCCGGGCACCGACCCCGTCCGCGGCCGCCGAAATTGCGGTGCCCGACGGCGAGGAATGGCTCATCTCCCTGTCGCGCCTCGCGCATCGGCTGCAGCGCGGCCTGCTGCGCCGGGTCGAGGCGCAGCGCGAACGATTGCGCTGGCTCATCGGCCGCGCGGCCTTGGTCAGTCCCACAGCCCGCCTGTCCCAGCAGACGCAGCGCTTGGATGAGCTGGAGCAGCGCATGTTTCGGTCGCTGCGCCAAATTCTCGCCGATCGGCGCTCCGCGTTAGGTGAGCGCCGCAGCCGTCTGTGGCAATTGAGTCCGGCGGCCCGGCTGCGCAGTACCGCGGCCCGACAAGCGGCCTTGTACGCCCGGCTGCGTGCGGCTGCCCTCGCCCGGCTGCATCTGGCGCGCGAGCGCCTCTCGCCGCTGGTGCGCACCTTGAATGCCGTCAGCCCGCTCGCCACCCTGGATCGGGGCTACGCCATAGTTAGCCGCGTAAGCGGCGGCATCGTGCGCAGCGCCGCCGAGGTGGCGCCGGGGACCTTGATCGAAGCACGCCTCGCGATGGGGAAAATTCGCGCCAAGGTGGAGGAATCTTGATTCGCAGGACACTTTTTTGCTCGGCCGCGCCTCTTCTCTGCGTGGCGCTCTTGCTCTGTGCAGCTCCCGCGCTTAGCCGTGCCTATCCCCTACCGCAGGAAAGCGCGGTGCCGGGCGGAGTCAAAATCCTCAAGCTCGACGTTCACAGCAATTCCATGCCCTATGTCGACGTCGACGGCCGCCGCGCGCTGGTCGTTCAGGAAGGATCGAGTTGGATCGCCATCATCGGCATCCCCTTGTCGGCGTCGCTCGCGCCGCAGCAGGTCATCGTCCGCAGCGGTGATGCCAGGCAGGAGATTCAATTTAGGATCGGCGACAAACAGTATGCGAGCCAGTCGCTCAAGGTGGCGCCGGGGCAGGTCAATCTGTCAAAGGCCGACTTGGAACGGGTGAATCGAGACAAAGAGGTTATCGAGCACGCGCTGAGCCGCTGGACTGATGAGCAGCCAGAGACGCTGCGCATGCCACAACCGATCCCCGGCGTGCGCAGCAGTTCATTCGGCATGCGCCGCATTTTCAATGGCGAGTCGCGCAATCCGCACAGCGGCATGGACATCGCCGCGCCGGTCGGGACGCCCGTGCGGGCGCCGCTCGCGGGTACGGTGATCGACACGGGCGATTATTTTTTCAATGGCAATACGGTCTTTGTGGATCACGGCCGCGGCATGATCAGCATGTATTGCCATTTGAGCGCGATCGACGTGCAGCCCGGACAGCACGTGGCCGCGGGAACCACGCTCGGCAAAGTCGGCATGACCGGCCGGGTGACCGGGCCCCATTTACACTGGGCCTTGAGCCTCAATCGCGCCTGGGTCGATCCGGAATTATTTGTCGCGAACTAACCCCGGCCTTGGAATTCCACGGGCCTCAGCCCTTCGCCCCGCTCAGCATTTGATCGACTGCGGCTCCCTCCATCGGCAGCGATAGTGCGGCCTGACGCAGGCGCGCGCTATGTTCCTGGACCGCTGCACCCGAGGGTTGCATTTCGATTTGTCCCTGAAAAAATGCGCCATCGCTGATGCCGACCCGCGGCGCGAATACATTGCCTTTGACCTTGGCCGTTGCCCGAATATTGACCGACTCGGTCGCATACATGTCGCCCTCGACTTTGCCGTCGATGACGATGACGCGGGCCCGAATATCGCCCTTCATGGTGCCGTCGGTGCCGATGGTGAGGCTTTGGGTATGGGTAATTGAGCCCTCCACACCGCCCTGAACAATCAGGTCTTCCTGCGCGGACAGTTCGCCGCGGAACTTCAGCGTCGGACCCAGCACCGAGGCTCGCGAAGCCGGCTCCGCGGCCTTCGCATCGGGGGATCGCGCAGGCTCAGCAGCGCGCGGAGCGGGCGATCGCGGCTCGACGCCGGGGATGCGTGGTTCAGGACGCGTCAGGGAAGGTTCGGCCGCGCCTGAGCGGCTGGTATTGGAATTCATCATGAGATCATCTCCATCGAGAGGTTTTTTGAACCACGACATTGTTAGGCGGCGCCACCGGCGGATTTGTGCGCACGGACCGGATCGAATTTCGCCGACTGTTGGCCGGCCTTCTTGCCGTCCATGTCAATGCTGCCGCTGAAATTCGCGCCTTCGGTAATGCTCACGGTCGGCGCAAAAATATTCCCGCAGACCTTCGCCGTCTCCTTCACGAACACGGATTTTTCGGCCTGCAAATCGCCATCCACCGTGCCTTCCACAATGATGAGTTGCGCCTTGATATTTGCCTTGACCGTGCCCTGCGGGCCAACGGTCAGGCGCTGTGTGTGGGTGATCGAACCCTCCACGCGGCCCTGGATCAACAGATCTTCCTCGGCGGTCAGATCGCCTTTGAAAAACAGCGTCGGACCTAAGATGGAAGCTCGTTCGGTCGCGCTGTTATAAGGATTGCTCATGCGATGTTCTCCGTGGGCTTGGTAGGTCTTACAAGGCACGCAGAGAGTACCTGGCATAATCGGTCTGAAAATGAGACCTCGATCACGAAACGTTTCGCTGCAAACTGAGTGCAACGAAAATTGTCGCAAAAAGCGGACGCCCCGCAGCGCGCGGTCAGGTGAACTCTCAAAGGCTAAGGCCGGGCGCTACTCGGATTTCGCGGGTCGTTGCCGCGTCAGATGATCATTCAAACTATGCGCAAGCGACACAAAATCGGATGGGATCATGATCACCGTCGTGCTGTTGTTCTCGGCGCCCACTTCGGAAATCATCTGCATGCGCCGCAGCTCCAGCGCGGCGGGATTCTGGGTGATTTGGGCGGCCGCCGCCGATAGTTTCACCGACGCCTCGAGCTCGGCTTCAGCCTTGATGATGCGCGCGCGCTTCTCGCGGATGGCTTCGGCCTGCATCGCCATCACTTGCTGCATGGCCTTGGGCAGTTCCACGTCCTTCATCTCGAAGCGCTGAACCTCGAGACCCCATGCGGCGGTCGAGCCGGAAATATTGTCGCCCAACAAGGTGTTGATCTTATTGCGCTCTTGCAGGATTTCATCCAGATCGTGCTGGCCGATGATATTTCGCAATCCTGTCAGGGCCAGTTGGTACACCGCGGCGGGCGCATCGGCCACCTCGATGACCGCTTTTGCCGCATCCACGACCCGGTACCAGAGCACGGCGTTGACCTTGATGGTCACGCTGTCGCGGGTAATGGTTTCTTGCTGTTCCGCCGACACCGTGCGGGTGCGGATATCGACGCGCACCGAACGTTCGACTCCGAGCGGGATGATCCAATACAGTCCCGGCCCCTTAAGTCCCATGAAGCGTCCCAATCGGAACACCACACCGCGTTCGTATTGTTGCGCGACACGCAGGCCGGACAGGAAAATCACTACCAGCGCGATCACCAAGACATCGAGGATGGGCATCGGCGCTCCTTGGGTTATTCCCCAAGCTTACGCCGATCTGAAACCTACCGCGATTGCGAACTCTCTGCCGCTATTACTCGATGCTTTCTCCATGCAGCGTGATATCCAGGCCCTCGCGCTCCTGCTCTTCGGTTACGCGCAATCCGATGGTCATGTCGATGATTTTCAAGATGAGGTAGCTGACCGCGAATCCATAGATGACGGTTACGGCCACTCCCTGCAGCTGAATCAGAAATTGCGTCATGATGGAGTTATCCACCCCGCTGATCTCCTTGCTGAAGAAAACGCCGGTCAGCAGCGCGCCGACCATGCCGCCGATGCCGTGCACGCCAAAGGCGTCCAGCGAATCGTCATATCCCAGCACATGCTTGAGCGAGGTCGCGGCGAAAAAACAGATCACGCCGGCCGCCAAACCGATTGCCACCGCAGGCGTCGGGCCGACGTAACCTGACGCCGGCGTAATGGCGACCAATCCCGCCACCGCGCCGGAGGCGATTCCGAGGACGCTCGGCTTACCCTTGGCAAACCATTCCGCAAACATCCAGCTCAAGGCCGCGGCAGCCGTCGCCATCTGCGTGACCAGCATCGCCATGCCGGCGCGCCCATCGGCGGCGCCGGCGGAACCGGCATTGAAGCCAAACCAGCCGACCCACAGAAGCGACGCGCCGATCAGCGTCAGGGTCAAATTGTGGGGCGGCATCCGTTCACGCCCATAGCCCAAGCGTTTGCCGAGCACGATGCAACTGGCCAGTCCCGCCATGCCGGCGTTGATGTGCACGACCGTGCCGCCGGCATAGTCCAAAACGCCGGCGCGGCTCAGCCATCCGCTCGGCTCCCAAACCATATGCGCGATGGGCACGTAAACGAGCAGCGACCACGCGGCCATGAATACCAGCATGGCCGAGAATTTCATGCGATCGGCGAACGCGCCGGCGATGAGCGCAGGGGTGATCACGGCGAAGGTCAGCTGAAACATGGCATAAACGGTTTCCGGAATCGTCAAGGCCAAATGCGACACCGATAGCTGATTGACGGGGTCGTGCATGAAGGTCATGCCGCCGAACAACGCGCGGCTGAAGCCGCCGAGGAATTTGCTGCCGGGCGTAAATGCCCACGAGTAGCCGATCAGCCACCACAAAATGGTCACGACGCAGACGATCGCAAAGGTCTGCATCAGCGTGGCCAGCACGTTCTTCTTGCGCACCATGCCGCCATAAAAAAGGGCCAGGCCGGGTATCGACATCATCAGCACCAGGGCGGTCGAGGTCAGCATCCAGGCGGTATCGCCGGCGCTAATCTTGTCGGCGCCGATCAAGATGGGCGCTGTCGGCGCGCTATCGCCCCAGGCCGCGGGCACACTTAAGGTCAATACCGTGAGAAAGGCCAACATCGGCAGTTTTTTCATATGTCCCCTGTGCTTTAGATGGCGCTGGAGTCGCGCTCGCCTGTTCGAATGCGCACGACTTGCTCGAGATCAAAAACAAATATTTTCCCGTCCCCAACTTTGCCGGTTTTGGCCGACCTCATGATCGCTTCGATCACGAGATCGACGAGCCCGTCATCAACCGCAATCTCGATTTTCGTCTTCGGCACGAACTCAACGACATACTCGGCGCCGCGATAAATCTCGGTGTGTCCGCGCTGCCTGCCAAAGCCCCGCACCTCCGTGACGGTCAGCCCCCGAACCCCGACGTCGCTCACCGCCCCTCGAACCTCGTCGAGCTTGAAGGGTTTGATGATCGCGGTTATGAGCTTCATCCCACTGAAGATCCTTTGCACAGCACCGACTGCTGCGTGGCGGAAAGCACCACTTGTGCCAGGAACGAAGTATCGAATGCGATCAGCAGCTTAAGAGCACGGCTGGCGGTGAGATCCTGCATCCATGCACCAATAAAGGGCGTCGATTCGACCGCCATGTCTCATCGCAGTGCGCGGCGCGACCGACGCCTTGCGCAATGCGCCTTTCAACGAGGTGACAATTCAACGAAGTGACAATTCCAACCGGACATGGCCGTCCTGACCCTTCGCCTTATCGTTGGCCACCAAAAATACCCGTTCAGGAGCGATCTGCGTGCCGGTGAGCAAAGCTTGCTGTAAGTTCATCGCCCGTTGCTGGCCCAATGCGGTGAGGTCTGACTCGGTTACCGCAATGTGCTGATGAATCTCATGCACAAGAAAATCGTTTCTTGCCGCCGTCTTTTCCGGTTTGGTCTTGATGGCCTCAACCTCATCCGGAAATTTAGGTTCCGTGCCGAAATTGCTGACGTACAGCCGCGTCAGTAAATCGAGCTGCGCCGCGGCGTCCAATTGATCGAATGTGGTTGCGGCAGCGGACGACTTTTTATGGGCAACCGGTGCGGCCAGTGCCCCTTGGAGCTGCGTCTGATATTTAGCTTCGATGAGACTCGGGCGATCCAGTTCGCCGACCACGGCAATCGGAACCTCGATTTTCAGCTGCGGCCGCGCGTCCAACGCCTTGACGATGCTTTGGGCTTTGGCGACGCCGGCCGGATCCAGCCCGGCGGCGCCGGGTTCAAAGTCGACAAACTGTAGGTCGGGTCCGCCGCCGAACAAAGATCCTAAGAGCGCGAACGGCGCCGTCACTGCCTTCTCCAGGATATTCACGAAAACCTTCCAAATAATCGGACCGAGCTTGAATTTCGGATCGTCGAGCGAGCCGGTAACGGGAAGATTGAGATCGATGACGCCGTCGCGGTCTTTGAGCAGCGCGACCGCCAGCTTGACAGGCAGCGAGACCGCATCCTTACTCTCGGTTTTGTCGCCGAACTCGAGTTGTTCAACGATGATGTGATGCTGTGCATCGAGTTTGCGGCCGTCAACCTTGTAGTGCAGTTCGGTGGTCAACTTTCCCTTGCTGATGTTGTAGCCGGCAAACTTGCCCGAATACGGATTGAAGGTGCTAAGTTCGATGTTGCGAAAACTCATCGCCAAATCGGTGTACAGCGTCGCACCCAACACATTGACCTCGCCTGTGATGCTCACGGGCGCGAACGCATCCACCGACCCATGAATATCGATCTTTGCGCGGGAATTCGCTTTTGAGGACAACCCGAGCACGGTTCCCTCGAGCTTCTGGATCCCCGTAGCGAAGTTCGGCATGACCGACAAGTCGGCGAAATTGGCCTGGCTGTTTTGCAAGACAATTTTCTTGATCGACATCGGCATTGCCGGTCCAGCCGCGGGGGCCGCGGCGGTCGCAGGCGCCGCCAAAGGTTTGCGGCCCTTGCGCGGCAAGGGCGGGGCCGGTGCAGGAGCGGCTGTGGCGGCAACCGCAGGCCGCGTGTCGCCGCTGGGGGCCACGACCGTGGCGCCCGGCGCCGCCAAGATGCGCTTCACATTGATCGATTCGTCCGGCTCAATAATGACTCGCGCGTAAAATTTCCGCGCTGTGATCTGATCGATGTCGAGGCGATCAGGGTCATGCTGGAAATTCAGGCCCTGAACATCCAGGCGGTCCCAGTTGATGAAATCCTGATGCAATGCATTGTCGACCGTGTGCAGACCGGCCACACTCAAATTTCCGCTGAATTGCAGCGCGGGCTTCTGCGCCCCGTAGCGCACGTTGGCATCGCCGCCCAATCTTCCCGCGAGCAGTGTCATCGAGGTGAACTGCGCGAGGTAGGGCTGAATGGCGGCAAGCTCGACGCCGTCCAGTTTTAGATTCAAATTCGCCGCCATCGGTTGCGGGGTAACTTCCCCCGCCACATTCACTGTGCCGGTGTTGTTGATTTTTGCATCGAGCGCCACGCTCAGGGGCTTGGCAAGATCGAGGCTGGCGCCGGTCACCTTGATGGACAACGGCGCGATCACCACTTTCGCGACCGGCTTGGTGCGCCGATCCTCGGCGGAAATGCTGGCATCGCGAAGCGCAAATTCGCCCAGTTCAAATTGCCAGGCCGGCCCCGCGCCCGGGGCTGGCGCAACGGCCGGCGTCACCGCCGGCGATACTGTGGGTGGGCCCGGCGCTGCGGACGGGCTCGGCGCTGCCGCAAGTTTGAGCAAATTGACCGATCCGTCGGGCTCCAGCCAGCTCACGAGTTTCACGCCCGTGATGCTGAGGGAATCGCTGTGCGCGTGGCGCGGCTTAAGATCCACGGTCGTATTGCTTAAGATCAACTCCGGGACGGTGATCCAATCCACATCCGAGTTCTTTGGCCGCACCGCAAGGTCGGTCAGGGCGACCTTGGAAACATCGACCTTCAGGTCGACATCGTCCTTGAGCGAGAACTTATAGGTCGCATTCACATCGATTTTTCCGGAATTGACCTGAAAGCTCAGCTGATCTTCCAAGTACTCCCAAATCGTGTGCGCCTGCAGTCCTGCGATCTGGAATTCGCCGTCGGACTCGATCGGTTGAACGGCGACGTGTCCATGCCACTCGACCCGCTCGCCGAGCTTTGACATGCCGGTGAAAGTAAAGCGGCCGCCGTCGACACCGGTCGTGAAATTCTGCAACTCGAAATTGATCGGCTCCAAACGCGTCGCGAAATCGGAGGGTCGCCGCCGATCATCAAACGAGAGAAACCCTCCAGTGACTTTGAATGAACCGATGCGCAGTGCCGGGATGGCTTCATTGCTTTTGGGCGGGGGCTTGTCGCTCGGCTTTGGGCTCAATTGCGCGAGATTCAGGCGGCCGTCCTTGAAGATCACAGCGTTGGCGAACGGCGAGTCGATGTCGATATTGCTGAAGGTGTAAGCCCGGTGCCAGAGCGAGGAAACCTGGAAGTCGACGAACAAGCGCGAAAAGCCGATCAGCTTCGTGTCCTGGGGTCCCGTTAGATAGAAATCTTTGATCTGCACCTGCAGCAGGAAGGGGTTGATGCGAATGTCGCCGACGCTGGGTGTGACGCCCACCAGCGTTTTCGGAATTTCGGTCATGAGGGTCTTGCGCACCAGTCTCGGCGCCAATACGAATCCGGCCAACGCGTACAGGCCGAGCAGAAGTGCAATGACCGCCGCGATTCGGAAGGTCTTTGTTTTGATGAACTGCCGCAAGGATCCATCCCCCCGGTGGTAGCGCAGTCCAATATTAACGCTTATTGCGTTGAATCAACCTTTTGCGTTTGCGAACTTGCCGGGGGGTCAAGGGGTTGCGCTTGCCGGCGAAAGGATTCTCATCGCCGCGAAACGCCACCCTTACCGGCGTGCCCATCAAGTCAAATGCCTTGCGGTAGACATTGACCAGATAGCGCCGGTAGGCCTCAGGAACATGATCGGTCTGATTGCCGTGGATGACGATGATGGGCGGATTCCGGCCCCCCTGATGCGCATAACGGAGCTTGATGCGCCGCCCGCTGACCACCGGCGGCTGATGGCTCTCGATCGCCGCCTCCAGCACCCGCGTCAGTTCCGGCGTGCTCATATCGCGCATCGCAGCCGCATAGACCTTGCGCACCGAAGCAAATAGCTCGCCGACGCCACTGCCGTGGCGCGCCGAGATGAAATGCAGGGGCGCGAAATCGGCGAATTGCAGACGTTGCTCGATTTGTTGCCGGATCAGGTCGCGCTGCTCGGTGGGGATGTTGTCCCACTTGTTGACCGCCAGCACCAGCGCCCGTCCCTGTTCGATCACCGTGCCCAACAGGCTCGCGTCTTGTTCGGCAACCGTGTCGTGCGCGTCCATGACGACGACGACGACGTGCGCGGATTCAATGGCCTGAAGCGTTTTGATGACGCTGAATTTCTCGACCGCCTCTTCAACCCGGGAGCGGCGCCGCACGCCGGCCGTGTCGATCAAGGTATAGCGCTCGCCGTCGCGTTCAAAGGGCACCAGCACCGCATCGCGCGTGGTTCCGGGCTGATCAAAGGCCACCATGCGGTCTTCGCCCAGCAGCCTATTGATCAGCGTGCTCTTACCCACGTTCGGCCGGCCGATCACCGCAACCTTGATGCCCTGCATTTCCGGGCCATCCTGCGGATCCGGCGTCAGCCCCGCGAGGGCCGTCTCCAACAGGGAGATCACCCCCTGGTCATGCGCCGCAGAAATGGGCAGCGGCTCGCCCAAGCCCAGCTGAAAAAAATCAGCGACCGCCATGTCGCTGTCGAATCCTTCGGTCTTGTTCACGGCGAGGAACACCGGCTTGCCGCTGCGGCGCGCCAGCTGGGCGACGAACTGATCCCGGGGCGTGACCCCGGCTCGGCCATCCACCAGCACGATCAGACGATCCGCTTCGCTGATTGCCCGTTCGGTCTGCGCAATCATCAAGCTCTCGATCACGTCCGCCTGCTCGACGAGCCCACCGGTATCGACCACGATGCACGGGACTTCCGTGCGCCGGGCGAATCCATATTGGCGATCGCGCGTCAGCCCCGGCAGATCGGCAACCAACGCATCGCGAGTACCGGTCATGGCATTGAACAGGGTCGACTTGCCCACATTCGGGCGGCCGATCAATGCGACTACCGGCAACATTGCCTTCCGGTCTTTAGGGCGGCGGCGTGGCGGGTGGCGGAGTCGCGGGCGGCGGAGTCGCAGGCGCCGGAGTCGCGGGTGCCGGAGCCGGGTTTTCCGCGGGCGGCTGCTCGGTCGGCGCGGGCGTGCCGCTCGCAGGACTCTCTGTCGCCGGCGGGATTGCTGCCGGCGCGTTGCCGGTCGGCGGCGTAGCAGCCGGCGCGGGTGCCGGGATCGGCGTCGCCGCGGGCGGCGGCCTTTGAGCTTTCGGAGTGGCTCGGTACGCCGCCAGGGTGCCGGCGTCGGTCAATACGACCACCGTGTCGCCCGAGCCGGCGGGCGGATTGGAAACACGCTGCTTCTTCGCGATGCGCTCTCGGGCCACGAGTTCGCCGGTATTCTTGTCCAACCAATGCAAATAGCCTTGAAAATCCGCCACAGCGATCGCCGTGCTGGTCACGACGGGCGTGCTCAAGCCGCGGCGCTTGAGCTTGTCGTTGCGCCATACTTCCGCGCCGTCGCGTTGACGCATCGCCACCACCGTGCCGTCGGATTCGGTGACGTACAAATTGTCCTCATCGACCGACAAGCCTCGGTAGCTCGACATATCGTGCGACCACCACAACTGCCCCGAGTCGAGCGCAAGCATGGCAGTGCGGCCCTGGAAACCGGCGGCAAAGACATTGTCGCCGACCACGCGGACCGCCGAATCGATGTCGACCAGCCGGTCGAGTTCGGTGCGGCCGTGAGGCGATGCCAAAGCCGTGTCCCAAATGGTGTCGCCGGTGGTGAGCGAGACCGCCATCACCTTACCGTTGTCGAAGCCGCTGATCGCGATTTCCTTGGCGACAATGGGTGTTGCCGTGCCGCGCAAGCTGAGGCGCGGCACCTGCTGCTCAACCGACCAGAGCAGCTTGCCGGTGCTCTTCTCGAGGCCGTGCAGGCGGCCGTCGACCGATCGCATCACGACGACCTTCTCGCTGATCGCGGGCGAAGAGAGCAGCTCGGAATTGATCTGCGAGCGCCATAATTGGCGCCCGGTTGCGCCATCCAGCGCGATCACCGCGCCCTTGCTGGTGCCGGCGACGACGATGCCAAACCCTGCCGCCGGTCCCGCCGAAATCGGCACCTTGAGCTTCTTGACCCAAACATCGCGGCCCGTCTCGAGCGATACCGCCAGCATCTCGCCCTTGTGATTCGCGGCGAACACCACGCCATTGTCGATCGCAGGTCCTAATCCGAGTCGCAGCTTGGTTTGCTTCTTGCCGCCGCCGACCCCGTCGTCCCACAGCCTTTTGACCGGCAACTTTTGCGGAAAGTCCACCAATACGGCTGGCGGCTCGACGTCTTTGTCCTTGCTGCAGCCGGCGGCGATGAGCAGCGCCGCGAGACTCAATGGAAGCAATAAGCGCATCAGGGATTAGCCTTGTCGTTCGGGGGGTTAGCCTTGTCGTTCGAGGGTTTGCCCTTCTCGTTCGAAGCGAGGTCGGCAAGTTTCAATTGCAGCAGCGCGGCGTCCGCGCCGTCGTCGCCACTGCCCAACGCCTGGTTGTATTCCGCAACGGCGCCGGGAATATCCTTCTTGGCATACAACGCATCGCCGTGTACTTCGTGATAACGGCCGGCGAAGCTTCCCGGCGTGCCTTGCGCCAAAGTCTTGATGGCATCGTCCGGCTTGCCTTGGTCGATCAAAATACGCGCGAGCCTAAGGCGGGCGATCTGCTTGAGTTCCGAATCCTTGGAGTTGTTCATGACCTGCGTCAACGGGGCGATGGCTTCGGCGGGCTTGTCGCGTTCGACGTCGATGCGCGCAATCGTCAGCTGTGCCTGGTCGGCATAGGGCGAATTGGGATAGTTCTTGATGATCCCGTTCGCAATCTGCTGGGATTTCTCGCCATCGTTCATTTGCAGTGCCGCGGTCATTTGCGTGAATTGTTCCGCAGCCTGCAGTGCCAGGGTATTTTGATGCGAGCGATAGTACTGAACGCCGAACCAACCGCCCACGCCGAGCACGACCCCGCCCAATATCCAGGGGGCATATTCACTAAAAGCACGCTTCACGGCCTCCAGTTGTTCGTCGTCGGTTAGATATTCTTCAGCCATGGCTACTTCCACTCCCGCCTGTAAGACCCAATAACATGCCGATCCGTTCACTGATTCGCTCCAGGGGGATCTCTTCCTGCGGCAGGTCCCGGCGCAGCGCCTTGACGGCCACGACCCCGCGGGCAACTTCATCATCCCCCAACACCAACGCAAACTCTGCGCCGCTCTTATCCGCGCGCTTGAACTGCGTTTTAAAGCTTCCCCCGCCCAAATTGATCTGCACGGCCAGATCCGGCCAAGCATCGCGCAATCGCTCCGCCAGTTTGAAGCCCGGGATCTCCGCTGGTTCCCCCGCGAGCACCAGATAAATCTGCGGGTGGTCTTTAGGGAGCGCCAAATTCTGCTTCTGCAGGAGCATGACGATGCGCTCCTGACCCATGGCCCAACCGACCCCCGGGGTATCGGCGCCGCCCAACTGGGCCACCAGGCCATCGTAGCGGCCGCCGGCGCAAACCGTGCTTTGCGAGCCCAAGGCCTCGGTGGTCCACTCGAACACCGTGCGCGTGTAGTAGTCCAGCCCACGCACCAGATGAGGCTCGACATGATACTCGATGCCGGCGCTCTGCAACTGAGCGCATAAGGATTCGAAGTGCCGGCGGGACTCGGCATCGAGCGATTCGAGCAACAGCGGCGCACCGGCAATGATTCGCTGCATCTGCGGATTCTTGCTGTCGAGGATTCGCAGGGGGTTGCCCGTCAGG
>DATNKC010000583.1:0-2421 GCA_035603615.1 Steroidobacteraceae bacterium
TTCGGGTATGTTTTCGACAGTCCGCTGATGGTCAGCGCCATGGCATGGTTCCTATTTGTTGATTTGTCAGCTTGAAGACGCAGCGCCGTTGAACAGTCCGGCAATGGTGGTGACGGCACGATCCGCTTCGCCGCGGTCCGGTAATGCGGTGTCATCATTGAAACCGTAGTAGTCATCCTCGCCGACCACTTGAAATACCAGTCCATCGCGTCTCGGCACGAACGAGACGCCTTTGTAGAAAAGGCCATAATTGACTTCGGGCTGCGGAATGACCCGGGCCAATTGGCCGCGTACGGGTGTGAGCGATTGATCGCCGAAGAGAGCGCGGGCACCGTAGCCGGTCGCGTTGATCAGGGTTTTTTCCCGCAGTTTGGCGAAATCATCGGGCGTGTGAAATTCGGCAATTTCTATTTTGCCGCCGTTGGCGCCAAAGTCGCCGAGCAGCAGCCGCTGGTACGCGGCCAAATTGAACATCATCAGCGAGTTTCGCCGCAGATACCTCGCCCCCAGCGTGTGGCTGCCGGGCGCGAAGTCTGTGCCTTGGGTCATCAGATCCGGCACGAGTTCGCGTTGCAGATCCGCAAATCGGGGCCGCCCATCGGTTACGCCACGTCGGCGCACCGCCGCGGGCTCATCGGATACAAAGTATTGATCGATGAATTCGACCGGCGTGCCGCTCAGCCCAAGAAAATTTTGATAGGTCTGGAACGAGCTCCGCGTCATCTGTTCCCAAAGCTGCTTGAACGCCGGTGTCGCATTTTCTTCGAGGCAGATGCGCGAATCGGGGGTCCAAAGTCCGCTGGCCAGAGAGGATCTGACATTCGGCGGCAAATCCTTGGCGTAAATCGTCACTCGGGCCCCGGCTCGCTGCAGCAACAGCGCCGAGGTCAGCCCCAGTGCCCCGCAGCCAATGACGGCGATGTCGCGTTCGCCGCTCGCCATGGCCTTTCGGACCGCAACGCCGCTCGAACCCCAGGATAACGACCAGCCGCTGCCGCCGTGCCCATAGTTATGGACGACGAATTTTGAGCCGATCTGCTCGGTATCCAGCCGTGGCCCCTGCGCCCGAAACGGCCGGGTGCAGACCGTGATGCGCGTGATTCGGTCGGTGCTCGCTCGGACCGGGAGCAGTTGCAGTTGAGGCGCTGTGGCGGTGCGCTTGTCGCCCAACGTCGAGGCGCAACCTTCGAGCCCGCCGAGCATGAGCGCTGCGCCAGTTGCCGCCAACATCCGACGGCGTCCGATCAAACCTTGCATCCCGCACTCCCTAATAATCGCGATAGCCGCGGATTGTAAACAGGAATACACCGCTCAGCGCCAAAATTGCGGCCTGGCGAGCCTGGCGCGTGCTAATTTCTGTCCAAGGCGACACATTGGGAGAATGCCGTGAATTCAATCAGAGCCCTGACGGGTTTGCTATCCGCTGTCCTGTTCGCAATGCTGCCGGGGGCCGGCGATGCGGCCTCGGCGCGCAATGAAAAGGTATACCAGGCGGCGGAAGCCAACCGCGCAAGCGCGCTGGAGTTGCTGAAGGAGATCGTCAATATCGATTCCGGAACCGGTGACGTGCAGGGAGGGATGAAAGTCGAGGCCGTGTTGCGAGCGCGACTGGTCCAGTTGGGCGCGGAAGTGCGAACCGAACCGGCCGAGGCGCCCGAGTTGCCTGACAACTTGGTTGCCGTGTTTCATGGCACGGGCAAGGGCAAGATCCTCATCGTCGCGCACGTGGACACGGTATTCGGCCCTGGAACCGTGGCAGGGAGGCCGTTCTCCATGGACCAGCAGCGGGCGCACGGCCCGGGTGCGGGCGACGAAAAAGCAGGCGTGGTGAATGCCTTTACAGCCCTGAAGATTCTGCACGACCTGGGATTCAAGAATTTCGCAACAATTACTTTGCTGTTGGACGACAGCGAGGAGCGCGGCTCGCCCGGCTCGACTAAATTGATCAAGCGCTTGGCCCGCGAACACGACGTCGAATTCAACATGGAGCCCGGTGACCCACCCGATGCCTTGACGGTCTGGCGCAAAGGCTCGGCCAACATTCGCATTCACGTCAAAGGCCGTGCGGCGCACGCGGGTATGGCACCGCAGGACGGCCGCAATGCGGCGGTCGAGCTGACGCATCAGCTCAGTGCCCTGCAAGGGGCCTTCCCAAACAGCGGCAGCGGTATCACCGTCAACCTCACTGTTTTGCGCGCCGGGGAACGCGCCAATATCATTCCAGACGAGGCTGAAGCGACGCTCAATGTGCGCTACCGCACGCCGGAAGAGTTCGACGCGATCCTTGCAAAAATTGAGGCGGGAACGCACACCACGCAAGTTCCCGACACGACGGTGACGCTGGCGCACGACCCCGCCTTTCCACCCTTGACCGAAAATGCGCAGATCGATGCGCTGGCCGCCCGCGCGCGCGCCATCTAC
>DATNKC010000584.1:0-7217 GCA_035603615.1 Steroidobacteraceae bacterium
CTCGCCCGGATTCAAGCTCACGTCGATGCCCGCGGCGGTCGAAGCATGCCTTAAGGCGGCTTCCGCCTGGTCCCAGATCTCATCCGATCCCACCCGTCTTGCGGGCCGGTCCGAGAACTTGATGCGCACATCCGTGAAGCCAAAGTCCCGATAAATGCTCAAGATCAAATCCGTGATCTTGACCGACTCGGCCGTGATTTGCTCCGGCGTGCAGAATACATGCGCATCATCTTGAGTGAACGAGCGAACCCGCATGAGCCCGTGCAGCGCGCCCGAAGGCTCGTAACGATTTACAGCGCCAAACTCGGCCAAGCGCAACGGCAATTCGCGGTAGCTGCGCAATCCCTGCTTGAACACCTGAATGTGACCGGGGCAGTTCATGGGCTTGAGGGCAAATACCCGGTCATCGGGCGTCTGCGTGAAAAACATGTTCTCGCCGAAGGTTTCGATGTGCCCGGACTTGACCCATAGCTCCCGGTCCATCACCTGGGGGGTGTTCACCTCTTGATAGCCCGCATCGTTTTGGCGCTGGCGCATGTAGGCAATTAACTGCTGAAACAGCGCCCAGCCCTTGGGGTGCCAGAACACCGCGCCCGGCGCCTCTTCCTGCAAATGGAACAGGTCCAGCTCCTTGCCGATGCGCCGATGATCGCGCTTCTCGGCCTCGTCCAAGCGAGTCAGATATTCCTTGAGCTGCTTCTCGTTGGCCCAGGCGGTGCCGTAGATCCGCTGCAACATTTCATTGTTCGAATCCCCGCGCCAATAGGCGCCGGCGACCTTCATCAATTTAAAGGCTTTGAGCTTGCCGGTGCTGGGGACATGCGGTCCACGGCACAGGTCTTCCCAATCGCCCTGGCCATACAGGCTGATGGATTCCCCGGGGGGAATCGCCGCGATGATTTCGGCTTTGTAGTGCTCGCCGATTTTCTTGAAATGCGCGATGGCTTCATCGCGCGGCAGCACGCGGCGGTGCACCTTCAAATCCTTGGCGGCGATCTCCGCCATGCGTTTTTCGATCGAGGCCAAGTCTTCGGTGGAGAACGGCCGCTTGTAGGCGAAATCATAGTAAAAGCCATTTTCGATCACCGGACCGATGGTGACTTGCGCGTCGGGATAGAGCTCTTGTACGGCATTCGCCAATAAATGCGCCGTGGAGTGGCGAATGATTTCCAGCCCTTCCGGGTCTTTGTCGGTCACGATGCTCAAGGTGGCATCGTGATCGATCGGCGAGGAGGTATCGACCAGCTCGCCATTCACCTTCCCGGCGAGCGCCGCCTTGGCTAGTCCGGGACCAATGCTGGCCGCCACCTCGGCCACCGAGATCGGGTGGTCGAAGTGTTTTTGGCTACCATCGGGAAGAGTAATCGCTGGCATAGAGGCATCTTAACAAAGGGGGCCCGGCACCCCTTCTGAGAAGGGATGGTGCGCGCTAGTGGGATCGAACCACTGACCCCCACCATGTCAAGGTGATGCTCTACCGCTGAGCTAAGCGCGCGTAAGGGCGCGAAAGATACCGGATTCGCCGGCCCCAATAAAGTAAAACTCGCTCAAAAGGCCGAAAATCACTCTTTAAGGGGCGGCTGCGCGGGTTTTGCCACGTACCGGAATTGAATGTCGCCGATCGTCACGATGTCGCCGTCGTTCAAGACCTGCCGCGTCACCTTGCGCCCATTCAAAATGACGCCGTTGGTGCTGTTGAGATCTTCAATGATGGCCTCGCGCGTTCCCGCCAGTATCAGCGCGTGGTGACGGCTCACGGATGAGGAGTCGATGTGCAGCTCGCAACCGGGCGCGCGCCCAATGCGCGTGCGGCGGCTCAAGGAATGGCTGATGCTCCGATCGCCGTCGATGCGGATCAGTTCCGGCGACCATTCCGGAGGCGGCGAGGCGTTTACGCTGGGTGCGGCTGCGGACCCCAACCTTTCCATGCTGGTCTGGATTCGGCCGAGCGCGTTGGCATTGTTGCTCTCGCTGCGCTCCAAGCGCCGAATGAGGAATTCGCGCTCCTCGAGCTGACCGCGAGTCCGCTCCAGCGCCGCGCGCAATTTATCGCCCTCCTCCGTCAGATCGTTGATGGCCAGCGTCTTGAGGGCGAGTTCCTCTTTCAAGCGCTTCACGTCGCCCTCGATCGATTCGATGGGCCGGCGCGCTTCCTTGAGATGCGCCATCAGCACCGTCATTTCCTGCTCGCGTGTCTCCGCATCGGCTTCGAGCTCCGCGATTTTGGCGGCATGCTCGGACTGCAATTGCGTTATGCGCTGCATGGCGCCGTCGACGTCCGCGTGCGCTTGCGTGAGCGCCTGATCGCTTGTGGTCAGTTCGGCCTGCAGACGCGCCCGTTCGGCCTCCAACGCAGAGAGCTTGGTGGTCCAAGCGCTGCGCTGCTCGTCGGCTTCTTGTAGGCGCTTCGTATGTTCAGCGACCGAGCCGGCTTGCGCGGCGGCGGCGCTCTGCAATTGTTCGATCGTGGCGCTGTGTGCGGAAATCGTCGCTTCTTGGGCCGCCAGTCGGGCAGCGATCTGGTCGCGCTCGGCTTTGAACACTCCCCGTGCCGCATCTGCAGCGCCGACCTGAGCGTCCATGTCGCGAAACAGATTCTGATGGAAATTGCTGCGCCAATCGCGGGTTCTCAGCAATTCCAGATAGGAGCTTGCCTGGGTCTTGGCGAGCGCCAAATCAGCGCGCGCGGCATGGATTTCCGATTCGCGGCGCTTGGCCTGCGCGCTGAGTGCTTCGGTCTGCTGCTGTTTGTTCTTGAGTTCCGCGGAAGCGGCTTGCAGCTGCGTACGGACAGTGTTCAATTCAACTTCCAATTGCGTGCTGTTCTGGGCGCGGGCTTCCAGCGCCGGCAGGACCTTGGCGTGCTCCGACTGCAAGGCGGAAAGCTGCGCGTCTCGCTCGCTCAAGGAGTGCAGCACTTGAACGATCGTGGCATCGCGGGCGGCCAGCGAGTCGCGCAGAATCCGTGCCTCGGCGAGATTTCGCCCCGAATCGTTCGCCGCCTCGTCGGCGCGCGAGCGCGCCGCCTCGAGCGCCGCACCCCTCTCCAGCGCAGACTTTTCGAATTCGCGCGAGCGGGCACACTCCGCCTCCAAGGCGGCTCGGGCCGCCGCCAAGTCCCGCTCCAGCGTGCCGGCGCGGCCCGCGGCCGCGGTCTCCGCCTCGCGGGCGCGCTCATAGGAACGAGTCAGGGCTTCGTATTCGGAATTCTGGCGTGCAATACGTTCTTCGACGCTGCGCACGCTTTCCGCGAGCGAGGGCAGATCGATCGAGGGTGGACGAACGAAGTTGTTGCCGCTGGGCGCGGCACGATCCATGCGCACCGCATCGTCCGCCACATCCTCATCGAACAGCACACCCTCGAGAATCGGGAGCCTGTCGGTCTTATCGAGGTCCATCTCTTGGGGCTGACCGTTTTCCACTGCCATAGATACCTACCCTGCCCGGGTGCTCGGCAAGCCGAATGCCGAGGCCCGCAGCTTTTGGATTTCATCGCGCACGCGCGCGGCCTGTTCGAACTCGAGATTGCGCGCCAATTTGGTCATTTCAATTTCGAGCTTCTTGATGCGCTTCACCGCCTGCTCCGGCGCCAGCAGGGCGACCTCGCGATCCGACCCGTAGCGTTCGTCTTCTTGCACCTCGCGCGCGCCTTCCATCACATCGGCGACCGCTTTGATGATGCTGCGCGGCGTAATGCCATGATCGAGATTGAACTGGATCTGCTTATTGCGGCGCCGGTCCGTCTCGGCGATGGCGCGTTCGATGGAGCCGGTGCGAACATCCGCGTACAGGATCGCCTTGCCCGAAATGTTGCGCGCCGCTCGCCCGATGGTCTGGATCAGCGAACCCTCGGAACGCAGGAAACCCTCCTTGTCGGCATCGAGGATGGCCACCAAGGAGACCTCGGGCATGTCGAGTCCTTCGCGCAACAAATTGATGCCGACAATCACGTCGAATTTGCCCAAGCGCAGATCGCGAATGATTTCCGAACGCTCGACCGTTTCAATATCTGCGTGCAAATAGCGCACCCTGACGCCATGCTCGCTCAAATATTCGGTCAGGTCCTCGGCCATGCGCTTGGTGAGCGTGGTAACCAGCACCCGCTCGTTCGCCTGTGCTCGAATGCGGATCTCCGACAACAGATCATCCACCTGGGCACGAACCGGCCGGATCTCCACCGGCGGATCGGTGAGGCCCGTCGGGCGCACGACTTGTTCGATGACCTGCGCCGAAACACGTTTCTCGTAGGCGGCGGGAGTCGCCGATACATAGATGGCCTGCGGCGCCAAGTGCTCGAATTCATCAAATCGCAAAGGCCGATTGTCCAGCGCCGAAGGCAGTCGGAAGCCGTATTCGACCAGCGTCTCCTTGCGGGACCGATCACCTTTGTACATGGCGCCGAGCTGCGGAATCGTCTGGTGGCTTTCATCGATCACCATCAGCGCATCCTTCGGCAGGTAATCGAACAGACAAGGCGGCGGTTCGCCGGCCGCTCGTCCAGACAAATACCGAGAGTAATTTTCGATGCCGGCGCAGTAACCCACCTCATGCATCATTTCCAGGTCGAATAAGGTGCGTTGCTGCAGGCGCTGCGCTTCCACCAGCTTACCGCCGGCGTTCAACTCCAGCAGCCGGGTGCGCAGTTCATCGCGAATTTGATCGACCGCCGAATGCACTCTTTCCCTCGGCGTCACGTAGTGCGAGGAGGGATAAATGGTGAGGCGCGGCACCTTGCGCATCACTTCGCCGGTGAGCGGATCAAAAAAGCTCAAACTCTCGACCCGATCGTCGAACAACTCCACACGCACCGCTTCGCGCTCGGATTCCGCCGGAAAAATATCGATGACATCACCGCGCACCCGATAGGTACCCTGCTGCAAATCAATTTCGTTGCGGGTGTATTGCATGTCGGCCAGGCGCCGCAGCAGCTTGCGCTGATCGAGAATGTCGCCTCGCGACATGTGCAGTACCATGCTCAAGTACGCGTTCGGGTCACCCAAGCCGTAAATGGCGGAGACGGTCGCCACGATGATCGAGTCAGGCCGTTCTAAGAGCGCCTTGGTGGCTGACAAGCGCATCTGCTCGATGTGCTCGTTGATCGAGGCGTCCTTTTCGATGAAGGTATCCGAGGCGGGAACGTAGGCTTCCGGCTGGTAGTAGTCGTAGTAGGAAACGAAGTACTCGACGGAATTCTTCGGAAAGAAAATCTTGAACTCGCCATACAGCTGGGCGGCGAGCGTTTTGTTGTGCGCGAGCACCAGCGTGGGACGCTGTACCTGCTGGATGACGTTGGCGATGGTGAAGGTTTTGCCCGAGCCGGTCACACCCAACAGGGTCTGGTGCGCAAGGCCGCTGCTCAAGCCATCGACCAGCTTTTCGATTGCTTGCGGCTGATCGCCTGCAGGCAAGTAATCCGAAGAGAGTTCAAAAGTCATGGCAGCACATTCTCTCACGTTGCAAGGTTTCACGGCATTCGCGGCATACCGCAGTGCACCGGTGCGCGCTTTCGAAAGCCATATGTCACAAGCTTCGGGCCTTAAGGTTCCTGGCGTGGGTTGGTGTTTTTTCGTACACTGAAAACCCACCCGGATTTAACATAGGAAATTCCCCTTGCCCGTGTCCCTTTCCAAGCGCGTTCAAAAGGTTAAGCCCTCCCCGACCCTCGCCATGACCGCCAGAGCCCTCAAGCTCAAAGCGGAAGGCAAAGACATCATCGGGTTGGCAGCGGGAGAACCGGATTTCGACACGCCGGCATACATCTCAGATGCGGGCATCGACGCCATTCGCAAGGGGCTCACCCGTTATACCGCCGTCGACGGCACCCCCGAACTGAAAGATGCCATCATTGCCAAATTCAAGCGGGACAACGCGCTCTCCTACGAACGCAGCCAGATCTTGGTCTCGTCCGGGGCCAAGCAGACTTGTTTCAATGCCTGCGCGGCCCTGCTCGATCCGGGCGATGAATGCGTGATTCCGGCGCCCTACTGGGTGTCGTATCCCGATATGGTGTTGTTGGCCGACGGCGTGCCAGTCAGCGTGTATGCAGGTCCCGACCAGGGTTACAAGATTACCGCCGAGCAGCTGGCGGCGGCGATCACGCCCCGCACCAAACTCTTCATCATGAATAGTCCCAGCAATCCGACCGGCGCCGCCTACACGAAAACCGAGCTGCAGGCTCTGGGGATGGTGCTCGCCCAGCACCCGCAAATCATCATCGCCTCAGACGAGATGTACGAGCATATCTATTGGGCGCCCGAGCCGTTCACGAGCTTTGCACAGGCCAATCCGCATCTCTACGACCGCACCATCACCATCAATGGAGTCTCGAAGGCTTATGCGATGACTGGCTGGAGAATCGGCTATTGCGGTGGGCCGAAGGAGATCGTCGCGGCGATGGCCACGGTGCAAGGTCAATCCACCTCCAATGCCTCGAGCATTTCTCAACGTGCCTCCACGGTCGCCCTGAATGGAGACCAGACCTGCGTCGCTGAGATGAACAAGGCGTTCAAAGCGCGGCACGATTTTGTGGTGGCAGGATTGAACGCAATCCCAGGCATTTCCTGCCTGCCGGGCGCCGGCACGTTCTACGCCTTCGCGAACGTGGAGGGTGCGATGCGCTCGCTGGGATTGAAAGACGACACGGAGCTTGCAGAATACTTGCTGGCGAACGCGCTGGTGGCCGTGGTTCCAGGATCGGGATTTGGCGCCCCCAACCATTTGCGCATCTCGTTCGCCACCAGTATGGAGAACCTCAAAGAGGCATTAAACCGGATTCGGCTCGCCGTTTCGCCGGCGGTGGCTAAACGCGCCTAAGGCGCGCGGCGGAAGTCGGAATGTTTAAATGGGGTGACAGGCCGGCTGATTGGGCCCTGTTTTCTTGACTTACAAGCGCGGCTTCCTGACAATCCGCGCCTCTTCCGATTCCCCGGTAGCTCAGTGGTAGAGCGACGGACTGTTAATCCGTTGGTCGGCGGTTCGAATCCGTCCCGGGGAGCCAATTTTCAAAAAATCCCCATTGATGCCAATGGCATTCCTCAACGAATCAGCACCAATTCGAACCGCCGACAGACAAAAAGACGGTTCGACGACGCCGCGCAGCGGCGGCGATCGCCCTTTAGGGCGACCCGAAGGGTGAGGCGCGAAGCGCCGAATAATCCGTCCCAGGGAGCCAGATAAATCAATCGCTTATACTATTTTATTGCTGATCTACTGCGCTT
>DATNKC010000585.1:0-4155 GCA_035603615.1 Steroidobacteraceae bacterium
ACCTTGACGCCCCAAGGGGAGGAGGCCTTGTCCAGTTCGCTCACCACATTGGTGTTGATCTGGCCTCGAGCCTCGAAGGTGCGGTCCAGCTCGATCTTGCCGATCTCGCTGCGCAGGGTGGTTTGCGCCAGCTGCGAAATCGCAAAGCCATAGTTGGTGATCCCGTAAGACGCCAGATGGGGATCCATCACCTGCATGTACAGCACCGCATCGACGCCCACCTGTACGTTGTCGCGCGTGATGCAGATCTGCTCGGCAATGTCGATCGCGATTTCTTTGAGGCTGTGCTTGTAGGCGATCCGTTCCATGAACGGCACGAGAATATGAAAGCCGGCCGACAGCGTGCGGCTGTACTTGCCCAGGTGTTCGATCACGAAGGCGCTCTGCTGCGGCACCACCGTCGCGGTCTTGGCAATCACCACCACGATCAGTATGGCGATGATGATGGCTCCGTAGCCCAAGGTCATAGTCACGAGTTTTCTCCATGCACAACGAGGGTCAGGCCATTGACCCGATCGACACGCGCGCGCTGACCGGCTGCGATGGGGGATTCCCCGCCGTTGAACGCGTCCCAGGAGCTGCCGCAGTACTCCAGCCGGCAGGTTTCACCCGGCTTCAACTCGGCGGGCAGGACCACGGTTTGACCGGCGGGCCCCTGTTTCATCGCGGGCAATTTCCGGCGCATGCGCTCGTAAATTCGCCGGCGAAACGTAACCATGGAAAATACGGCCAGGAGCGCGAACAACAACCACTGCATCCAGACTGCCGGCAGCAATCCGGCGAGATCCAAGAATCCAACGACAAGAGCGGAGCCGCCGACGAACACCAGATAGAACTGGGCATCGACGAACCCCAACTCAGATCCCAAAAGTACGGCGCCGACCGCAATCCACGCCCACCACTCCATGCCTTGACTCCTAGGAACTAGTGCCGCACTACCGCTTCATCGCGTCGAAGAAATCCGTATTGGTTTTGGTGTCCTTCATCTTGTCGAGCAAGAACTCGATCGCCGCCAGTTCATCCATCGGATGCAAGAGCTTGCGCAATATCCACATCTTGGACAGCTCCGAAGGCTCGGTGATGAGCTCCTCTTTGCGCGTGCCGGAACGATTGATATTGATCGACGGGAACACGCGTTTTTCGGAGATGCGGCGATCCAAATGGATTTCCGAATTGCCCGTGCCTTTGAATTCCTCGAAAATGACGTCGTCCATCTTGGAACCGGTATCGACCAGTGCGGTGGCGAGAATGGTCAGGCTGCCGCCCTCTTCGATGTTGCGCGCCGCGCCAAAGAAGCGCTTCGGCCGCTGCAGGGCATTCGCATCCACGCCGCCCGTCAGCACCTTGCCGGAACTCGGCACCACCGTGTTGTAGGCGCGCGCCAGACGCGTGATCGAATCGAGCAGAATGACCACGTCTTTCTTGTGTTCGACCAGCCGCTTGGCTTTTTCGATCACCATCTCGGCAACTTGCACGTGACGGCTGGCAGGCTCATCGAAGGTCGAGGAAACAACTTCGCCCTTCACCGTGCGCGCCATTTCCGTCACTTCCTCGGGCCGCTCATCGATGAGCAGCACGATGAGGTACACCTCAGGGTGGTTGGCGGTGATGGCGGTAGCGATGTTTTGCAGCAACATGGTCTTGCCGGCTTTCGGCGGCGAGACAATCAGTCCGCGTTGACCCTTGCCGATGGGCGCGACCAAATCGATGGCGCGCGCGGTCAAGTCCTCGGTCGAGCCGTTGCCGCGTTCCAATTTCAGCCGTTCGGTCGGATGCAGCGGCGTTAAATTTTCGAACAGCACCTTGCCGCGCGAACTCTCCGGAGAGTCGTAATTGATTTCGCCGACTTTCAGAAGCGCGAAATAGCGCTCGCCGTCTTTCGGCGGCCGGATCAAGCCGGAGATGGAATCGCCGGTGCGCAGATTGAAGCGGCGAATCTGGCTGGGAGAGACATAGATATCATCCGGTCCGGCCAAATAGCTGGAGTCGGAAGAGCGCAGAAAGCCGAATCCGTCCTGCAGAATTTCCAGGACGCCGTCGCCGTAAATATCCTCGCCCTTGCGCGCGTGCGCCTTGAGCACGCCGAAAATGATGTCCTGCTTGCGAGAACGGCCCATGTTCTCGAGACCCATGGTCTCGGCCAGCTTGACCAGATCGCTGATCGGACGCTTCTTCAGCTCCGTCAGGTTCATCGAGCTGCGGCTGCGCGCAAGATCGGTCGGCGCAATGATCTCTAAGTCATCGCCGCCCTCCGGCAGATCGCCGTAGTCCTCGTGGACCGGCCGGCCACCGTTGGAGTTGCCGTTGCGATTGTCGTTGCGAGGTCCGCGGTTACGATTGGATCGGCCGCCGCCCCCTTGGCCGCCACCCTGCTGACCGCCGCCCTGGCCCCCGCCGCGCGATTGATTCCCTAAGTAGCCTCTCACAGGTTGCTGTCCAGAAACGCGGCCAGCTGTGACTTGGTCACGGCGCCGACCTTCTGGGCCTCGACCGTCCCGTTCTTGAACAGGATCAGTGTGGGGATGCCGCGGATATTGAATTTTGGGGGGGTGTGGGGGTTTTCGTCGATATTGAGCTTGGCGATGCGAATCTTGTCTTTGTACGTGTCGGCAATCTCATCGAGGATGGGTGCGATCATTTTGCAGGGACCGCACCACTCTGCCCAAAAATCCAACAATACAGGCTTGTCAGACTTCAGAACGTCCTTGTCGAACGTTGCGTCGCTGGTGTGAACGATACTTGGGTTACTCACTGCGGATACAGCTCCTTTTGGAGATTTAAATGAAGTTAAAACGGGTTATTTTGGGAAAGCTAGGACCCAAAGCATTACCGCGAAGTGACGATGCGCGGCCGTTCGGGCACAATACAGCGGGTTTAGCGGTCTTGATTACCTTAAAAGGGTACCGATGATACGGTTGGGGAGCGGATAGACCAGCTCCTTGGTTGGCCATATTGTTATCCGGTCCCCACTATTTTGCAAGTTTATGCACTCACAAAGCGAAAATGTCAGACGCCCATCTCAGTCAGCTTACTTTTGATTCCTTAACCATCCCCGAATCCGTTAAGCGTGGTATCGCCGAACAAGGCTTTACCCGTGCCACGCCCATTCAGGCTCAAACGCTGCCGATCGCCCTCGCCGGCCGCGACGTGGCGGGTCAAGCACAGACCGGGACCGGCAAGACCGCGGCATTTCTCATCGCGTTGTTCAATCGCCTGTTGACCAACCCCGCGCCCAATCGCCCGGCCAACGCGCCGCTCGCCATCGTGATTGCGCCCACGCGTGAGCTCGCCGTTCAAATCCATTCCGATGCGCTGGCCATCGGCAAGTACACCGGCTTGAAGCTCGCGATCGTATTCGGCGGCGTCGATTATGAGAAGCAGCGGCGAATACTCGAGGAGGGTGTGGATGTACTGATTGGCACACCCGGACGCATCATCGACTACTTCAAACAACATGTGTTTGACTTACGGCACATCCAAGTGGCGGTCTTGGATGAAGCAGATCGTATGTTCGATCTCGGCTTTATCAAGGACATCCGCTTCATATTGCGCCGCATGCCGCATCCGACGCTGCGCCTCACCATGATGTTTTCGGCGACGCTGTCGCACCGGGTCATGGAGCTTGCGTATGAGCACATGAACAATCCGGAGCTCATCCGCATCGAACCGGACAAAATGACGGTTGACCGGGTCACGCAAGTGCTCTACTTCCCCTCGACCGAGGAAAAGATCCCGCTGCTGATGGGCCTACTGCGCCGCATCGATGCGCGCCGCACCATGGTCTTCGTGAACACCAAGCGCGTGGCCGAGGTGCTGGAACGAACGCTGACCGCGAATGGCTTCGTGGCCCAGGCCTTGTCCGGCGACGTACCGCAAACCAAACGCTTGAAAATGATGCGCGATTTTCACAATGGCGACATCGCGGTGTTGATCGCCACCGACGTGGCCTCGCGTGGCTTGCACATCCCAGATGTCAGCCACGTGTTCAACTTCGATCTGCCGAACGACGCGGAAGACTACGTGCATCGCATCGGTCGCACGGCGCGCGCGGGCGCCGAAGGCGATGCCATCAGTTTCGGCTGCGAGGAATACGCCATTTCGCTGCCCGATATCGAGCGCTACATCGGCCATCAAATTCCGCGCGCCGCCATCGAA
>DATNKC010000586.1:0-2514 GCA_035603615.1 Steroidobacteraceae bacterium
GGAACACTCTCTCTGCCAAACTGCCTGCCCAAGGTGAGCTCGAGAATCGAATCGCCGTGCCCTGGAGCACCTGTTCGTTCTGCGGTAAGTCGCGGCACGAAGTGCGGTCCCTCGTTGGCGGCTGCGGGGGCTGGGAGGCTTTTCGCGCGAGCCGCGGACCGGAGAGGAGCAACGTTTTCATCTGCGATGAATGCGCCACGTTTGCCGCGCAGCACTTTGCTGACAGTATTGAGCGTACATGATCGACTCGATTCGCTTCACGCGGGCAGCCTCGACTGGACTCGCAGCGATTTTTTGGGTCTCGCGCAGAGCACTCCAATCAGGATGCACAATGCGATGAGGCACCAAGCGAAAGTGTCGCCGAACCGGGTGTAAAAAGTAGGCCCGGATCCGAGCGGCAGCGATGCAACGAGCACGGTCATGCCGGAGGACTCGGCAGTTTTCCGCGCAATCACACGCCCTCGCGAGTCGCTCGCGGTCAGAAGCCCCTCATCGGCGGCACGCACAATGGAAAAGCCGTTCTCGACCCCACGCATGATTGCCATTCTGGCGTGCAGCCACGCATCTTTACCGAAATCGCCCGCCGGCACGCCCATCAAACGTATCCCCTGTCGCGCGTCGCCAAGAATGGTGCGCGGAAAATCCATGTCCTTGCAGATCTCCATCGCACGACTTTTACCCAACCATCCGGAAGAATGTCCGGCCGTAAGCTCGGCCTCGACGAACGGGACGAGGTGACGCTTCGCGTAACTGCGAGTCGTGCCCTCCGGCTGCAAGGCGAACGCCAAATCGGAGGGCGGGTCACGTTCATAAACGCCGGCGATAATCTGGACGCCGGTCCCCTGCGCCACGGCCAACAGCGGCGCCAGAATCGCGTCGCGCCACGCCTGTCGGCTCACAATTCCCCCTTCCGCGGTTACCGCGAACTCCGCGCCGTGTGAGGCCGCTTCTCGGATGGCGCCGGCGTAGCTTCTCGAGACACTGAGTGCAGAATCAAGTGTGTCGCTACGATAAGCAGTCCCCATGGCGCCTCCGTCGACGAATGCGCTGACCGTGATGGATGCCGATGGAGACTGCGACAGGCGAATCGCGCCAAAGACCAGGTTTATTGCGCAAACGCCAAAGCCAAGTGCGAGCAAGCGCCTGGAGCGCAACGAGCTGTGCAGACCCATCGCCACAGTGTTCGAAAACAAGCAAATCAGGAACGTCACGCCATACATGCCCAGCAACGATGCCGATTGAATCATCCATGGTGCTGACATCTGGCTGTATGCCAACGAGCCAAAACTGCCGTTCGGTGCTACGCGGCCGTAGAGATACTCTAAGGCCGCCCAACAGGCGGGATAAGTTAAAAGCGTTGCCAGTCCCGAAGCCCGCCGCTGCGCGAGCCGCGCAAAAATTAAGGCCAAGGGAAACAGAATCGTAAGAGGCAAAAGCCCCGAGAGAATCAGCAGAGGCGAAACGGCGGCGTAGCACTGAAATGCGTAGATCTGCCCCGCCAGCCAAGCGCTCATCGAAGCAACGATCAGTTGCCAGATCGGCGCATCCGAATACGCGAGCCACACGAGGGGTATTAGCGCAAACCAGGCAAAGAACCACATATCGCTTAAGCCCTGCGACAGGTACAGCAACACACCGCTGATTAAGGCTGCCGATACCGACCTCATGTCGACCGCCGCTTGCGATAACTCGAAAACGACTTCAGGGTATTGCGCATCATCGAGCGATACAGCTTCGTGAACTCTGCGTCGCTTGCAAAACGGCCGGCGCGATGCATGGACACCAGTCCTTGAGCCAACGCAGACAAGGTCAGCGCCAAATCGAGCGCTGCCACGTCGCCCAGAAGACCTTCTGCTTTTGCCTGATCGATTTTGGTCACCGCCATTGCGATAACCGGAGATCGACCCGCGGCGAAATCCCCCGGGTACTGCCGTGCCTTTGGCGCCGGCAGGAAAAATGCGGCCTCGACGCGATGCGGCTCCTCGAGCGCGAACGCCAGGAATTCATCAAAGAGCCGTTCCAACCATTGCAGCGGCGCCTTCGCTCGAATGGATGCCGTGCGTTCCTCCCACGCAATGAGACCGTCGGCCATCAAGGCATTCAGCAGTGCATCTTTGTCCGCGTAATGGCGGTAAAGCGACATGGGCGACATGCCCGACACTTGCGCAATCCGACGCATCGATAGGCCCGGAATGCCCTCCCGCTCCAGAACCTCTTTCGCCGCGGCGAAGATTCGATCTTTACTCATGCGTACAGTGTACGCAAATAAGTGTACGATGTACACATCCAGTCAATGGAGGCGTGGCTCGAGGCCGCCTTCCGGCCCCGCACCCCCCGGCGCCGACCATCACCTCTTTATTTCGCCATACTTTAAAATTGAACCCCTCCTCGACGAACAGGTCTTAGTCTGCAAGAACACCTGCGGGGGAGAAACAGCGTGACAAAGATAATGATCATGGGGATTCTGATCTGCGGCGGAGCCGGCGCGATCGCCGCTGAGCCGCCGGTTGAACT
>DATNKC010000587.1:0-6178 GCA_035603615.1 Steroidobacteraceae bacterium
TATTCATCGACCAGAACATGGTCGAAATTTTTGGACAGGCTTTGCGCCAATGCGGGTGTTTGCATCATCACATGCCAGTAAAGCAGCAGGTCATCGAAATCCAGGCCGCGGTTTTTTTGCTTGCGGCCGACGTATTCGCGATACAGCTTGGTCAGGTCCGCCTCCCATTCGAGGCACCACGGAAATTGCTCCTCGAGGGTCTGCTGCAGCGACAGCCGGGTGTTGACCCGATATGAATAAATCGCGAGGCAGGTGTCTTTGCGCGGAAAGCGCTTCGGTCTGCCCGAAAAGCCCAATTCGCTGCGAATAACATCCATGAGATCCGCGGCGTCGGAGCGATCCAAGACCGTGAAATTTGGATCAAGGCCAAGATGCTTGGCGTAGAGCCGTAAAATGCGGCTGCCCACCGAATGAAAGGTGCCGCTCCAGGTCAAACGCGACACGACGCTGCGGTCGCCGCCCTTGCCGCGCTCCGACAGCACTTCTGCGACAACAGTCTGCGCGCGCTTGATCATCTCCTGCGCGGCGCGGCGCGTGAATGTCAGCATCATGATGCGCGAGGGATCCGTGCCGTTCAGAACGAGGTGAGCGGTTCGATGCGCCAAGGTGTTGGTTTTACCGGTTCCCGCGCCGGCCAAGATCAGCAAGGGGCCGGCACTCACCCCCTTATCCGGAATGACAGTGCCAAATGTCGCCGCGCGGCGCTGGCCGGGATTCAGCGCGTCAAATGCGTTTGCCTTCACTTTCATCATGGCCGTGCGGTACTGTACGTATATCCAGATTGAGACGCAACTTAAGTAAACCGCATGGAGCATCGCGCTTCGGCTCGCGGCACGCGAGGAGACAGATCACACAGTTGCGCGACTTTCGGCGATGATTCCCCTAATCCTTTGGCTTTTTGGAAGCAATTCATGCAGAAACCTAGCGTTGTGGCCCGAATTCCGGCGCACAACGGCCGCGTCATCCAAGTATCGACCGAGCGGCTGCGCTACTCGAACGGCCGCGAGTACGACAACGATTACGTGCGCCACCCGGGCGCTGCCGCCGTGGTTGCGGTGGATGGCGCCAACCGGGTATGCGTTGTGCGTCAATATCGCCACGGCGTCGATGACTTTCTATGGGAGATTCCCGCGGGAAAACTCGATGCCGGCGAGCGGCCGGAGGTTTGCGCCGAGCGGGAACTCAAGGAAGAAACCGGAGTGTCGGCGGGTCGCTGGACTTCGCTGGGGCTCTACATTCCGGCCCCGGCCATCTTCACCGAACTGATTCACCTCTATCTCGCGCGCGATCTCGAAGTTGGCGCCGCCAGCCCGGATGCGGACGAAGAACTCGAGCTCAAGTGGCTGCCCTTGGATCAAGCCATCAACCATGTCCTCAAGGGCGAGTGGAACGACGGTAAAACGGCCATGGCGTTGTGGCGGGCTCAGTATCAGCTGCAAATGTGACTTTGCGCGCCTTCTAAATGTGACGTTGCGCCGCTTTTGGAAGCCTCTGGCTTGACTTAACTCCTGCATCGCATAAAAAGGTATCGTGAGCAAAGAGAAGTCAAAACCAGTCGCCCAGCCCGCCCCCAGCGGGGCTGACCTGCCGTCCTCAAAAAACGAGACCGGCGACAAATCCACCGGGCGCGTCAAATTCGACGAGCGCGGCAATGCCGTGTGGGAATGGCAAGTAGAGACCGGCGCCTTCGGGGTCGAGGTCTCGACGCAACGGCTGCAAAAGCTCGAGCACCCGGCTTTGTCCATTGCCGACGATGCGCCGACGCCTTTCGAGACCGTGCGCTCCAACCCGCTGGGCACAAAAAAGGGCTACGACCCCTATGACAGCGGCAGGCTCGGCAAGAAGCCGCCTCCGGCGAAGAAAGACCTGCGCAAACTGAGCGAGTGGTTGAAATTGAAAAAGCAGGCCGAGTCCAATCAGGCTGAATCCAACAAGGATGAAGAGCCGCAGGACTGACGGCGTGCGCGACTCAAGCGAGCGCGTGGCGCAGCTTCGCGGCGTGTCTTAGGCGGTAGAAGCTGCGCAGCTCGCGCACCATCGCCTCGATCTTAGGCGTTCCCCGGTTCACGAAGCGGCGTTCCAAGCCCCGGCAATAGCGCGCCGCGAGAGCGTTCGCGGTGCGATAGCGCTCATATTGATCGGGCTCCAGCCGCGTATCGAAGCTAATACGGTCAAACAGACGCGCGTGCACATGCGTCGGGTAGGAGTCTCCCCCCTGTTGCTCGGCCAAGAGAAATACGGTTACGGCGTATTTGTCCACCTCGGCCTGCGTTTCCAACTCCAGCAGCGACACGGGCATGTCACGCTCCAGCCCATAAGTCGAATAGACGAAATGGCTCACGCCTTCGAGCGCGGTGCAGTAATCCGCCAGGTTGCCTTCGGTCAACTCGCGATGCGGATCCGCCGCTTCCAAGCGGCTCAGAAGCTCTGGATCAAGATACAGCGCCACACCGGCGCCGGCGCCGTCCGCCGTTTCCGCCAGCAGCAATTCTTCATCCAGCGTTCGTTGATCATTCGTCGATGCACCGACGGCACGCCGGTCCGTAACGAGAAAATCGTATACATCGTGCGGGAGATCGACGTCGTAGAGGCGTTCTAGCAGGGTCTGCAGGCCGCGTAGCACCACGCTTAGCGCCTAATGCTCGCGGCGCGCGCCCGCGGCCGTCACCGGCTGCACGCCCAATTGGCGCAGCAATCCGCGCGCCCGCGGGCTGCCGGTCTTCATCCAAATTTCGTACAGGCGCAGGATGTCGGCGTCGGTGTACCGATAAGACATGTCGCTCACTTCATTCAGCGCATCGACCAGGCCTTGAAATTTTTGCGCGAGCTGCGCATACACGGCCGCTACGCAGCGGCCCGACAGGGTCCGCGGCAGCGTATCGGCCAGAGAGCTGTAGGCGTTGCCGCCCATGGCGATGTGATAGTCGATGTCGATCAGCTTTCGCGCGAAGCTGCGCGCGAAGAACCCAGCGATGAATAGCGAAACATCGCCGAGGCGCTGCAGGCCGCGGTGCCGGGCGCTGGCGCTAGGCGCTTCCAACGCATCCGACAGCATGTGGGCCAAGGGCTTGATGCGCAGACCATCCGAGGTGCGCTCGTACAACGCATCGGCCCTCGAAAACATGGTGAGCAGATTGACGACGTATTGTTCCGCTTGCTCGTCGATGTCGAGATGTTGGTGTTCGCTTGCGGTGTGAAACGCGTCACGAAAGAATTCGCGCAGTGAACTTACCGCAACCAGACTTCCTGCCGTCGTCGCTTGCATATGGCATCCTCTGAAAGGACCGATACCATCCTATCGACAACGCTACGCCGAAGTGAATGTAAAAAGCGCGAACTGCAGTCAGAAAATGCCTATATTTGCAGGCTTTTTTCAATCAGCAGTCACACGCGTAGGCTGCTAACGCATTATGTGCACCGATGTGGCGCTAGGTAATTTCTTCCAGCGACAAAATAGTGCGCGGAGGCGGCGGCAGCTCTCCCGGCCAGGATTTCGCGTCACGATTGAGCCACACCGCTTGCATGCCCGCTTGCGCCGCGCCCATGACATCGAGATGCGGGTCATCGCCGATGTGCAGCACCTGCTCCGCCTGGACGCCGGCTGCGTCGAGTAATCGAGTGAATATGCGGATGTCCGGCTTGGCGGCGCCGGCGGAAATCGCGGTGATGTGGCCTTCAAACCAGCGCGCGATTCCGCAGCGCTCCAAGTCGGCATTGCCGTTGCTGAGCGCAAACAATCGGTAGCGCTTGCTCAGGCGCTCGAGCGAGTCAGCGACCTCGTCGTAGAGCCGCACCCGATTGCGGGCCGCGTAGAACACCTCGAATGCCTCATCGGCGTGGATCGTGGGGTGTCCGACCGCCGCGAACATTTCCGCCAAAGCGCGATGGCGCAGGAATGTCATGTCGTGGCTGCGATCGGGGAATTGCTGCGCGATTCGTAGCCGCATCGCTCGCAGCGATTCACGGTCTTGCCCGTGCATCACCTGAGGATGATGTTCCCGCAGCCAGGCGAGCATCGCGGCTTCCGCGGCGAGCATGACGGGCTCCACCGCCCACAGCGTGTCGTCCAAATCAAAACTCAAGACCAACGGATCGTTCATTGCTGAATATTATCCCTGATAGAATCGCGCCATGAGCACTCTACTGATCGGCAGCAAAAACTACTCCAGCTGGTCGCTACGGCCCTGGGTATTCTTGCGCAAGGCCGCGTTCAGATTCACGGAACAAATCGTTCATTTCGACCAAAGCGATTATCAGGCGCAGATCGCGGCGCAATCGCCGTCGCGGCGCGTTCCGCTGCTCATCGACGACGGCGTCAAAATCTGGGATTCGCTCGCGATCTGTGAATATGCCGCCGAGTCGACCGGCCGCGGTCTGCCCGGCGATCGCTTGGCTCGCGCACGTGCCCGCTCGGTCGCAGCGGAAATGCACTCGGGCTTTCAAGCGTTGCGCAATGAGTGCCCGATGAACGTACGCGCCAGAGATCGGCGTGTGCCGCAGACGCCCGAGTTGCGGGCGGACGTCGCACGAATCGATGAGATTTGGTCGAGCTGCCGCAAGGAGCACGGCGGCGGCGGTGACTGGCTGTTCGGCGACTTCAGCATTGCCGACGCGATGTTCGCGCCGGTGTTTTTTCGCTTTCAGACGTACGGCGCGAGCTTGAGCCCGGCATCGCAAACGTACTTGAACCACGCGCTGCAGGATCCCGAGCTGCGCGACTGGCAAGACGCAGCATTACAAGAAGGCCACCCGCTGCCGCACGTCGAGCGGATCGGCACCTAAGAGTCCGTGCGAGTATAATCGGCTGGTATCTCCACTAAGAGAGCCACCCATGTCCGCCGAACGCGTGAGTTTAGCCTTGAGCCTCGTGTGCCTCGCAGGCGCGTCCGCCGCGGCTGCCGCGCATGCCCCTGAGCCGACGCAGCCCTTCACCATTCAAGACATGGTTCGCATGGAGCGCATCTCGGACGTAGCGGTCGCGCCGGACGGCAAGCACGTGGTCTATACCGAGCGCACCACCGACATGGAAGCCAACAAGGGCCGCACCGGCCTTTGGATGCTCGACACCGGCAAGCGCGGCGCCACGGCGCTGCGCCTGACGGACGGCGGCCCGAATTCCAACAGTCCTGAATGGAGCAAGGACGGCAAGTTCATTTACTTTCTGTCCAATCGCAGCGGCACGAACCAAGTCTGGCGCGTCAACTCGAACGGAACAGGCCCGCGCGGCGATACGCCGGTGGCTGACTCGACTCAGGTGACCAACCTGCCGCTCGATGTCGGCAGCTTTCGGGTATCGCCGAAGGGAGATCGAATATTGGTGAGCGTGGAGGTTTTCTTGGATTGCACGGACCTGGCCTGCACCAAGAAACGCTTGGACAGCGCCGCGCACTCGCCCGCGACCGGCGTTCTGCACACGCAGCTGTTCGTCAGACACTGGGACACCTGGAGCGACGGGCGGCGCTCGCAGCTTTTCGCCATGGCGTTGAACGACAACGGTGTTGCGCAAGGCACGCCGGTAAACTTAAGCGGCGGCATCGGCGATGTGCCGGGCAAGCCGTTCGGCGGCCGGGAAGATTACGCCTTCGATCCGGACGGAATTGCCGTCGCCTTCGCGGTCCGCAGCATGACGGGCGAGGCCTGGTCGACAAATTTTGACGTCTACCTGGTTCCCGTCGACGGCGGCGCGCCGCCGAAAAATCTCACCGCCGACAATCAGGCCTCGGATGCACAACCGGCATTCTCCCCCGACGGCACACAGCTTGCGTACCTCGCGATGGACCGGCCTGGTTTCGAGGCCGATCGCTTTCACCTGGTCCTGCTCAACCTCCGATCCGGTGTCAAACGAGCGCTGACTCAAAGTTGGGATCGATCGATCAGCAGTTTTGCCTGGTCTAAAGACGGCAAGACATTATTCGCGACGGCGGATCATTTGGGCCAGCGCCCGTTATGGGCAATCGATGCCGCGACGGGCCGAGCATCGGCCATCACGGGCGCTGGAGAGGTCGAAGGATTCAGTGTCGGCACCTCAAAAGTGTTCTATACGGCCAGCAACTTGGGTGCTCCGGCCGATTTGTATTCGGTCAGCTTCACGGGCGGCAAACCCACGCAATGGACCCGCTTGAATCAGGCGCTCATGGAACAGCGCAAGTTCGGCGAATACGCGCAGTTCAGCTTTCCG
>DATNKC010000588.1:0-2529 GCA_035603615.1 Steroidobacteraceae bacterium
TGTGCGGCGGCAGTCCATCTAGGCACAGCCGCTTTGCCTTGCTGCGTATCGCCCAGCGCGGGCGGTGCAACCGTTTGACAATTTGCGACACCGAGTGTGTTGGCCACAAGGTGATAAGCTCGCGGAGTTCCTCGTCGGTCCAGCGGGACATTTCGGGCCTCGGTCATGGCAGCCCCCAGCGCCTTGTTCTGTGCCGACCGATTCGCGTCGCGACTTTGGCGATTGCATCTTTTCCACAGCGGCGCACACGCGCATGCGCGCAGCCTGCCGGGCCGCCGTCGTCGTGAGTGCTGTCCGCTGTTGTCGTCGTTGGTCGAGGTCGAGGTGATGCGCGATGGCTGGCGATGGTGACGCGGTGCGCTGGCCTGCGAAACGGAGCGGCGCGCCGCTCCAGCGAACCCGGAGCTAACGTTAGCTCCAGCGAACCGTCGAAGGATGGCGGCCCTCCGCAATCGGTCGGCAGGGTCCTTTGGGGGGTGACCGTGCGCGGGGACTGCGCGACCGTGGAACTTAAATATGTTTGCAATTTATCACATCGCCCTAAATTGTATGCCGGTCGGTACCGCGATGTGTCCCAGGCCGAATACGGAAGCCTTGATCTTCATGGGGGTTGGAACGCCGGGCCTGGCACGAGGTTAGATAGATCGCGCACCATCGCGGCGGCGCTGACCGGCGCGTTGGATTGGAGGCGGCCCATGAAAACCATCGTGGACGAAGCCGGTGAGATCATCGCCAAAGCAACGGATGACCATATTCTAATCGGCGGCCACCACCGCCTCGCGGTGGCGGCCAGCCTCGGTAAAAGACTGTTCTGGCGAGATACCGGCGAACCTGTGAAGCTCGATCTCTTCTTCAAGCATTATGGAAGTTCTCTTCGACATACAGCCTGAGCCGCTCGTCGAGACGACAAGGACAGATCGGGAGAACTCACCGGCCTATCAGATGTGATCCTGATCACCGAGGAAGAATGCGACGTGTGGATGCGGGCGCCATGGGATGAGGCGCGGGCACTGCTGATCGCGGCTGGAACCGAGCGTTCGAAGACCCGGTCCTGGCTGCGCGCGGCCGTCAGCTCGTGACGCTGCAAGACGTCGCCAGCCACGTCATGAAGCTCCCGAAGGTCGAGCAGAACATTCGCGGAAGTGATCAGGAATGAAGTTACGGCACTAAAAGGACTTTGCCGATATTCCTGCGGTCTTGGACGAAATGGTGCGCTTGCGGAGCTTCGGCGAACGGGAAGGTGCGCGCGACCTTCGGCTTGATGGCGCCCTGTGTCCACAAGTTCAATAGCTGATCGGCCCACTGACGCTGGCGATCGATCTCACCCCACATATGGCCGAGGTTGACGCCGAAGACGCCCTTGTTCGCATTCATCAGCGACAGCGGGTTAAACTGAAACCAAGGGACGCGGGCAAGCGTAGTCAGCATTCCGAGCAGGCTGCGTTCCTTGCCGCTCACAGCGGCGGAAATACCGAATACACCGAGCCGTCCTGTCGGTGCGAGGACGCGATAACCTTTCTTCCATGACTCGCCGCCGACGGCGTCGAGAATGAGCTCGACGCCGTGGCCATTGGTGATTTCCCTCGTGCGGGTCTCGAAGTCCTCCGTTCGGTAATCGATGAGGTGGTCGGTGCCGAGCGCGCGTAATTCGGCGTGTTTGGCCGCGGACGCAGTGCCGATGACTTGGGCGCCGATGTGTTTTGCGATCTGGGTTGCGGCAATGCCGACGCCGCCGCCGGCCGAATGGATGAGGACCGTCTCGGTCGCCTTGAGGCCGCCCATGACCACGATAAGCTGCCAAGCGGTGAAATAATTGACCGGGATCGAGGCTGCTTCCAACGCCGACATGCCAGGCGGGCGTGCGAAAACCTGCTTGATCGGGACGCATATAGTGTCGGCGTAGCCGCCAAATCGGGTCGCCGCTAAAACATCACGGCCAGCCCAATTCGGTGCAACACCCTCACCAACAGCGTCGATGTGGCCGCTGACCTCATAACCAGGCACGACCGGGATGGGGGGCAGGTCGGGATAAAGACCCAAGCGGCCCATAATGTCAGCGAAATTAACCCCGCTTGCCTCGACGCGAATCCGGACTTCGCCGGTTTTGGGCTCCGGGTCGGGCGCTTCCTTCACCTCGAGAACTTCAGGCGGGCCAATCTTCGTGATCCAAATCTGCCGCATGACCGCGACCTCGGCGTTCGGGCTTCGAGCCAGAAACTATATACGAGCCATTTGGAAGATTCGAGGATGACCGCGAACGGCGCCGAACCGCGACTTGAATGACCGCTCCGGGTCCAACTCGGAAGTGGAGAGCCATTCACGGAGAGTCCGGTCTGCCCCGATCGCGCGCAAGTTTATGCTGGCCCCAATGCTTTTCGTCCGTGACGGATCGAACACGCGCTCGACGTGTCGGTTTAGAGCCCTCATCACGCCAATCCGAGCAAACATCGTTGGACCGCCAAGATCGGCGACAAGTATGAGCGCCTCGATCGCGGCCTGCTATTCCAGCAGCGCGGTTTCTTTCTTTGG
>DATNKC010000589.1:0-11693 GCA_035603615.1 Steroidobacteraceae bacterium
CCTCGCGCAATATGTAAATTTTGCGCGAAGCAACATTACATGATCGAACAGCTCATTAAGTTCTTCGTGGTTTTCTTCGTCGTGGTCGAACCGATTTCTTTGATTCCATTGTTCGCCGGTTTGACTCAAGGATCGAGCGCCGGCTACAAGAAAAAAATGGCCGGCAAATCCGCGACAATCGCGCTGGTCATCTGCGTGCTGTTCGCCCTGGTGGGCGCGCGATTCCTCGATGTCATGGGGATTTCACTGAGTTCATTTCGCATCGCCGGCGGCACGTTGCTGTTCCTGATTGCACTCGACATGGTGTTCGCGCGCACCTCGGGCACCAAATCGACCAGCCCCGAAAAAGAAGAGGCCAAGACGCGCGATGACATCTCAGTGTTTCCCTTAGCCTTCCCCTTTATCGCCGGCCCCGGCGCGCTTGCCACGATCCTGCTGACCTCGGGCGAATTGTGGGGCAAGCCGCTTGAGTTCGCCGCGTTCCTCGGCGTGGTCTTTCTCGTGATGGTCGTCTGCTGGGTATTGATGCTGGCGACGCCGCGCCTCATGAAGGTGTTCGGAGTCACCGGCGCCAATGTCATGAGCCGGCTGTCCGGCGTCATCCTGGCCGCGCTCGCCGTTCAATTCATCGTAGAGGGCATTCGCGGCGCCTTTCTTTCTTCCTGACGCGACGGCGCTTCCCGAGTTGCCGCGCTTCCTGAAGCTGCTGGCTACTCCTGAACGCGCTTGGCGTAAGCCAAATCCCACACGCCATGGCCCAAGCGCTCGCCGCGCCGTTCGAAGCGCGTCGGCGGCCGAAACTGCGGGCGAGCGACATAAGTCGAATCGCCGCTCAACGACTGAAGCGCCGGATTGGCGTTGCACACGCTGAGCATCTGTTCGGCGTACGCCTGCCAGTCAGTCGCCAGCCTCAAGGTGCCGCCGCCGCGCAGTTTGGCCGCCGCCAGCGCGACGAAGGAGGGCTCGATCAGACGCCGTTTGTGATGACGCTTCTTGTGCCAGGGATCGGGGAAGAACACCAACATCTCGTCGAACGAGGCATCGGCGATGTAATCCCGCAGTACATCGACCGCATCGCTGCAAATGACGCGCAGATTCTTGAGCGCACACTGCTGCGCGCGTAGCAGCAGCCTGCCCACCCCTGATCGGTGCACCTCGATCCCGAGGTAGTCGATGTGCGGATTGGTCTCCGCCAGGGCCCCAATGACTTCCCCGGCCCCGAAGCCTATCTCCAGGCAGCGCGGCGACTCACGCCCGAATACGGCCTTAAGATCCAGCGGCGGCGCTTCTAAGTCGATGCCGTAGGTGGGCCAGAGCTCGCCGAGCGCACGCTCCTGCGCCGGGGTCGTGCGGCCGGCTCTCAAGACGAAGCTGCGAATGCGCCTCGGTGTCTGCACTGCTGCCCTGGGTGTCTGCATTGCCGCGAAGTGTGCCTGATATCATGGCGGGATGCGCAACACCCTCATGCCCGTGGTCATCGCCGTGCTATCGGTGCTGGCCGGCTGCGCCGGTCTGCCGCGGCATGTGCATAAAACCCCCTCTGTGGCGTTTGCTCATCCGGAGACCACCACGCTCGGGCGCATCGTCGCCGCCGACGAGGTCGGCAAGAATCTGTCCGGCTTCCGCTTGCTGTCCTCGGGAGAAGCGGCCTTGGCCAGTCTCATCGCATTGGCCGATCATGCCGAACGAACGCTCGACATTCAGTACTACATCATCCACGAGGATGAGTCGACTGCGAACTTTCTGCATCACGTGCGCCTCGCCGCGGACCGTGGCGTGCGCGTGCGCGTGCTCGTCGACGATCTGAATACCGCGGGCGAGGACCGGCGCTTCATGCACCTAAGTTCGCATGCCAATGTCGAGGTGCGTGTCTTCAATCCCTTTACCGCCGGAAGATTCTCCACCTGGACGCGCTTCATTGCGTCGGCGACGGATATTCGGCGCATCAATCACCGGATGCACAACAAACTGTTTGTCGCCGACGATGCGCTCGCCATTACCGGCGGACGCAACATCGGCGACGCCTACTTCACCCTCGATCCGCGCAGCAATTTTGTGGATTTGGATGTGGTCGCGGCAGGCGCCATCGTGCCGCAATTGTCCGCCTCGTTCGATCAATTCTGGAACAGCAAATACGCCATTCCCATCGCCACAGTGGCTTCGTCGGTGGATGCCGAGGCCAATGCCCCGCCCCCGATCGAAGCGCAAACCTCCGCGAGCGACCGCTGGCTCGAGCAGGAACTCGACGCGAAAAAATTGGAGCTCATTTGGGCGCCGGCGACGGTGCTCGCCGATCGGCCCGCCAAAATCGCCAGCGAAACCTCTCCCAATGAGGAGCTCACGATCGCCAACGATATTACGGCGCTGATGGCGACCGCGACTCAGGACTTGAGCATCATTTCGCCCTATTTCATTCCCGGCAAAGCGGGCGTCTCACTCATTGCCACGCTGGTGGCAAGCGGTGTCAAAGTTCGCATCCTCACCAATTCCCTGGCGTCCACCGATTCCCCGCTGGTGGACATCGGCTATGCACGCTACCGGGTGCCGCTGCTCAAACTCGGCGTCGACCTGCGGGAAATGCGCCCAAAACTCGGGCAGAAACACGCACGCTTCCACCCTTTCCGCAGCTCAAATGCCAGCCTGCATGCCAAAGCGCTGGTGATCGATCAAAAAATCGTCTTCATAGGCTCTTTGAACATGGACGAGCGCTCGGCAAAGATCAACAGCGAGCTCGGGCTCGTGATCAACAGCGCCGAGATCGCCCACGAAGTCACGAGCCTGCTGGATGACATCAGCACCGATGGCAGCTACAAGCTGCAATTAGATCAGTACGGCCGTGTCGAATGGGTGAGCAGCGATGGCGGCACGCAAAAAATCTGGCACACGGATCCCGCGACCAGCCGGACCGAACGCGCCTGGCTGAAAATTCTCTCGCCGTTTGCGCCGGACGAGATCCTCTAGGACGAAATCCGCAGGGTGCTCAAGTATTCCTTCACCTTGGGGCGAAACCCTTCGCTGCTGGTGACCGTGGCGCCGCCCGCCAGGACCAAAATGAAATCGCCGCGCAACGTGCGGTTCACTTCCTTGACGTAGTTCAGATTCACCAAGCACGAGCGGCTGATGCGCAGCATGGGTTGCGAGCGCAGCGCCACTTCCGCCTGTTGCAGCGTGCTGCGCGCATGGAAATTTTCCTTGCCGACTCGAATCACGACATAGTTGCGGTCCGCTTCGATCATTTCGACCTGCGTGACGTCGAGTACGTGCAGATGGCCGCCCAGTTCGGCCAGCAGCCGCGGCTTTTCCTCGCCGGTGCCGCGTGCGCCGCGCTCGAGTTGCGCCAGCAATCCCGCCAGCAAGGTCTGACGTTCGTCGGCGCCGGAATTCAAATGACGCGGCCGGACTCGCGCGAGCGTCTTGCGAAAGCGCTCTTGGTCGAACGGCTTCAGCAAATAATCCACCGCGCACACTTCGAACGCCTCGAGCGCGTAGGTGTCGTAGGCTGTGACGAAAACCAAGGAGGGCAGCTGCGTCGGCTCCAAGGCGCGCGCCAGGTCGATGCCATTCAGCGGATCCATCTGAATGTCCAAAAACAACAGCTGCGGTTTCTGCAATCGAACGGCCGCGAGAGCCGCGGTGCCGTCGCCGAACTCGCCCACCACGCGCAGGTCGCGCTCGGCTTCGCAGTATTCGCGCAAGGTGCGCCGCCCGGCGGCCTCGTCGTCCACGATGATGACATCCATCATGTGCCCAGCAGTGTCGTGGTGTGTATTTTGTTGCCGGCCGGCGCCTCGCGCGTGATCGGCGGCGATTCGCGTATCGCGGGCATGGAAATTTCGCTGATCCATTCGCCGCCGTGAGCGCCCGCCAAGAGCGCCGCACGGCCCTCGAATTGCACGGCCATGCGCTCGCGCACGTTCTTGAGTCCGATGCCGTCCGCGCCGGCGGCCCGATCCAGCGCCATCGAGTTGCTGACCCGCAGCAAAATGGCTTCATTGACGAGCCGCACCGTGACGCTCACCTTCACCGTACCCTGATGGCCCGCCATGCCGTGCACCACGGCGTTCTCGATCAAGGGCTGCAATATCAAACTCGGCACCCACACGGCGGGTATTTCCGCCGGATTCGGCAGCTCGACCTCGAGGCGATCGGTGAAGCGCCGCTGCTGCAACTCGAGGTAGAGCTTTGCAAAATGTAGCTCGTCGGCCAGCCGCGAAAAATCCCGCTCGCCGGCGTTGAGCAAGCGCCGCAACAGATCGGCGAGCTGCACCACCATGGACTGCGCCGCCTTCGGATCCCACTCGATGTGGCCGCGGATGGTATGCAACAGATTGAACAAAGTATGCGGCGAGAGCTGCATGCGCAGGGCCGCCAACCGCGCGGCGCTCCACTCGCGCTCCAGCGCGGCGAGCCGCAATTCCGAATCGCGAAAGCGCGTATACAGCGCAAGACCCGTGACCAAGGCCAACCCGAAACCATAGGAGGGCAGAAAACTCACGAAGCTGGCAAGCCAGAGCGTCACCCAGAACGGATCGCTCCAGGCGCTGACCACATGCGAGAGCGCAGTTCCGTGCGACTGGTCGGCGGCCATGATGACCTCGGACAAAATCATCACCGGATAGGCCATCGCGGAGAACACCGCACCTAAAACTACCTGCAAGGGCAGGGCGATCAGGACGGGACGCCACTGCACCTTGAGCGAAGCCCAAAACGACACCAGGAGCATGGGCAGCAGCAAGAGGTGCTGCAGCAGACGGGTGTCCCAGGAGGCAAACACCGTCACATCGGTCACGCGCGCGATGCCGGCGCTCATGCTGTAGCCGTACAAGACATTCGATACGGTCACATACACCCAGAACAGGCAAACGATCCCTAAGAACTGGATCTGGCTTAAGCCGCCGGCAAAGCGTTGCGAAGATTCTGCCGAACCCAGTCCGATCATGGGTCAAGACTACCGCAATTAGGCGTTTTTTGCGGTGCCGGCAGGCCGGTGCGGGACGAAACCGTGGCCTTTCGGGACGAACTCGACGTTCGGGCACATACCAATTGCCCTCTCGCGGCGTCTTATGGGGGTGTCCAGTAATTGAAGCGAAGGAGAAATGTCATGACTCGATTAGCTACGACGATGATGCTGTTCGGGGGTCTTGCCGGCCTTGCTGTGGCGAGTACCGCGGGAGCCTTAAACGCGGTGCTCGATGCGCCCTCCATGACCGTTCGGTACAACAGCGATGCACTGGCGACCGACGGTGGAGCGCAGGCACTGTATCGCCGGCTCTCCCTGGCGGCTGAGCAGGTTTGTCCCAATCCCGGCGATACGCGCTTGGTGAGCGCAGTGGTAAAGCAGTGCCGGCAAGAAGCACTGACGGCCGCCGTTAACAAGATCCACAGTCAGCGGCTCGCTGCGTTGCACGCGTCCCGCATGACCAAATCAGGTTAAGGGCATGAGGATTTAGCGGCCGGCCGCAGGATCCACGCGCACGGTGCGCTGCACCACCGTGATGTCGCCATCCTGCGAGCTGGTCGCGTTCTTCGGCCGGGCCAGCTGCAGCTTGTGACCGTCCGGCAGTTCCCCAGGCAGATCGTAGCTTTCGTCGAATACCTGCGCCGTCATCGGTGCGGCCGGCGCATTGACCCAAAAGTGCAATCCAGCCTGCGACATCCCTGGAGCGAGCACCACCGTGCTGCCATTGCGCAGCGTTTGCAGCTTGGCGTGCAGCGGCCCCGCTGAAGTCGCAATCTCGATGTCGTGAATGTTGGCGCTTGCCGGGAAAATCACGAAGGCCTTCGGCGCGCCGCGCGCCGATCGCAGCAGCAGCTCCATGCGGCCAGGCGACTCCGCGGAAATTTGCGTCAGCTCCGGCGCGGCCAATTTCAGGACGGGCGCCTCCCCAAAAAACCCCTTGAGCGGATACCCTGGAAAGCGATCGCGCGGCACCGGATCGAACTTCGTCGTCTCGTCCATCGCGCCAGGCAGGCGCAGCGATGCGGTTTGCGTATACCAGTGGGCGCGGCCACTGTCGGCATCGAGCCAGTATTCAACATTCACGCGCTGCGGCCAGCCCTGAGAGTAGGTCGGCAACAACACGGTGATGCATATCGCGCCGAAAGTCGCGACCGCGGCAATCAACGTCAGCCGTAGGCGCGCCGGCCGCGTCGCGTTGCCCAGCAGCGGCAGCAAAAAAGCCGCCGTCACGCACAGCGTAACGGTGCCAATGGGCCACGCGGGCGCTCCGAGGGCAGGGTACAGCAGCAGCAGCAGCGGCATCAGTAAACTCAAGGCGATGAGGCCCGGAAAGAGCACGGCGAAGTCCGCCGCGCCTTGCGATGGCCGACGGCCCTGCCTAAGAGCCCATGCGGTGGGCACAAATCCGAGCACCGCTGCCAGCGCCGCCAGCAGATCGACATAACCGGCGGCAGGAATGATCAGGGCGATGGCCAGCGACAAGAGCGCGACCAGCATGCTGGCGCCGAACCAAAAGCCCCAAAAACCCGCGCGGCGACCAAACCACGCCGCGATGGCGGTCGTCGTCAGCAAACTCAAAGCCGCGAATCCAACGTGCATCGCCAGGGGGTAAGCGATCCAGGAAGGACCTTGGATGGGCGGGAGCCGTCCTAGGAAACGCAGTAGCGCGAGCACGGCCACTCCAAGCGCGCCGCCCAGCAGAACATTGGCCAGCGCACCGAGAAAACCATACCCGGCGTGGGCGAAGCTCATGTACCCCTTACGAATCAATAGAACCGCGGCCGCTAGCAACAACGCCAGCGCCGCCAGCGCGGCGGGCAGCACGAAACCGATGGGCCAGACTAAGACCCAGCGTGCCAGCACATCGAAGAACAGCGAATCCGCGGCAGGTGGAGTCAAGTCCGACGCGTTGGCGAGCGCAAGCAGGGCGCTCAAGGCATTCGCGCCCTGATGCTGCATGGTGGTGGGCGAGGCATTCTCGAAGCTGTCGAGGGGCGTGTGATAGTAAGCAACGTCGCCGATGAACGCTAAGTTAAAGCCTTGGTATGCGGCGGCTTTGAAAATCGTGAAATCGGTGTTGTTGGGCAGCGTTTTGTAGATCACATAGCATAAGGAGTTGGTGATGGGCTCGAGGGTTGACCTGCCGTACAGGCGCATGAGCCACGCGTTGGCCGTTCCAGTTTCAAACATCAGGCTGGGTCCAGAGACACCGCGCGTGTCCATGTTGACCGCGGCCCAAATGTGCTTCGCCAGCGGATGGTCGCGCGTGAAGAGCGAGGCGCCCAGCAATCCGGCTTCCTCACCGTCGGTCACGAGCAGCACGATCGGATGCCGAGGTGTGGGTGTCACGGTCAGGACACGCGCGATCTCGAGCAGATTCGCCACGCCGACGCCATCGTCCGAGGCGCCGGGACCGGCAGGTACGGAGTCATAATGGGCCGCCAGCATCACGGCGTCCTTACCGGTTAATTCTCCGCGCGTCGCCACAATATTGGTCGGCGTGCCGCATGCACCGAAATCATTGCACGAAAGTCCCGTCTGCAGCTCGGTGGTATAGCCGAGCGCGGTCAGTCTCTTCACGATCAGGCCGCGCACTTGGGAATCGGCGGCGCTGCCCATGGGATGCGGCACGCCGTCGCCCACCAGCTCTTTGAGAATCTCTGATGCCCGCTCGGCGGAGAACAGGCCCGGCGCGGCATCCTTTCTAAGCGGCGCCGGCGTGCGGTATGCCGCCAGCGTCCCGGCCAGAATGACCATCGCGCCGATTCCGGCGAAGATGAGTCCGCGATTTTTCCCCAACGCCATGGCTCAAGCCTTGGTTTGTTGTTCGGCCTGGTGACGCTTGATGCCGTCCAGAATTTCCGCGTGGGCCAACTCGACTCCGGACCAGCCCAACACCTTCACCCACTTGCCCGCCTCAAGATCCTTGTAGTGCTCAAAGAAATGCTGAATCTGCTTTAAGCGAATCTCCGGCACATCCTCGATGGTTTTCCAATGTATGAATAGAGGACAGATATCGTCGGTCGGCACCGCCAGCACCTTGGCATCGCCTCCCGACTCATCGTCCATGCGCAAGAGGCCCAAGGCGCGACAGCGCACCACCACGCCCGGCAGCAGCGGAAACGGGGTATGAACCAGCACATCGACGGGATCCTCATCGTCGGCGATGGTCATCGGCACATAGCCATAATTCGCCGGATAGTGCATGGCCGTCATCATGAAGCGATCGACGAACAGCGCACCGGACGCCTTGTCTATCTCATACTTGATGGGGTCCGAAGCTTGCGGGATCTCGATGATCACATTGAATTCCCGCGGCACATGCTTGCCGGGCGTCACGTCATGAATGCTCATCCTGAGAACATACCCGGAACTGAAGGCTAGAACTAGTCGATCGCGATCGCATGCGGCTGACCTCCCACGGCGAAGGGCGAGCCGGCCACCGGCGTGAGCGCGCCGGTCGCGCTCAACGTGTAGGCGGAGACGTCGTTGGAATTGAAATTCACGGCATAGAGAAATTGGCCCGACGGATCGATCGTCGCGGCGATCGGCAGAGAACCCGCGGCGGTGGTCGAGGACACGGTCAGTGCGCCGCTGGCCGGTGTGATGATGAAGGTGGCGACTTGATTCGCGCCTTGCGCATTGGCCGCGAAAACGTAGCTGCCGGTCGGGTCGACCGCCACTGCTTCCGCATTGGTGCCGGCCGAGAGGGGCGAGCCGGAGGGCGTCAAGGCGCCCGTCGTCGCATTGAGCGCGTATGAAGCAATCGTTTGGGCCGAATTGTTCGCGACAAACGCAAACGCGTCCGTCGGATCGATGGCGATTGATACGGGTCCGGCGCCCGTACCGAACGGCGACCCGGAGATGGGGCTCAGCGTGCCGCTCGCCAGGTCGATCAGGAATACCGAAACCGTATTGTCGTTGAAGTTCGTGACGTAGAGAAAGTTGTCGTTGGGATCGATGGCCAGCGACGCCGGTTCCGCTCCCGCGGCGAAGGGAGAGTCGACGATGGGCGTCAAGTTGCCCGAACTGATCGCGAAGGCCGACACATCGTTGGAAGTCAGGTTTGCCACATAAAGATAGTGATCCGTGGGATCCACGGTCACAGCGCCCGGGCCGGTTCCCGCCGCGATCGGCAATCCAACCGGGGTCAGCGCGCCCGTGGCGGCGTCGATCGAATACACAGAAACGTTATTGGAGCCGCTGTTGGCGACATAGAGGAATTGTTTGTTGGGATCGACGGTCAGTGCGGTTGGCGTCGTGCCGCTCGAGGCGAACGGCGATCCGCTCAAGGGCACCAACTGGCCGTTCGCCTGATCGATGGCAAACCCGGAGATCGAGTTCGATACCCGGTTCGCCACGTAGGCGAATTGGCCGGTTTGGGTGCAGCTGACGATGACATTGCTGACGCTGGCGCTGTTAATCGCGCCCGAACCGTTGCGCACCGTGCAGGTCTGCGTGGGGTTGGAAGGCTGCGTCATGACCGTAACCGAATAGGCCGCGCCGTTGTCGAGCTTCGTGCCGAAGACAAAGGTGGCGCTGGAGCTGAAACTCAAGGAGTCGCCGCCGTTGAGCTGGAGCACCAAACCGGATCCGATCAACCCGGTCACAGTGCCGCCGACGGTGTCGCTGCCGCCGCCTGTAATGGGACAACCCGACAGGGTGAGCGCTGCGGCGCCCAACGCCATGTTAAGCAATATCTTCACGTTCTTTCTCCCGAACATTTTTACAACTTCCTACTGCGACAACCGCGGTGCGAAATCATGCCCTCAATTTGGCGAAATTCGCGTCAAGAAGTGTCAGGTGCGCAGGCGGCCGCCTCCACACCGCACCGCGAACGGGCCCGGCGGCGATTCATTGTAAGCTGGGTGTACGGGGAGTAGGGTCATTTGAATCATCGGAGTGACACATGCGCTATCGCTTACTGGGTCAGACTGGATTGTACGTTTCCGAACTCTGTCTTGGCACCATGACGTACGGCGGCAACACCGGTATTTGGGAAACCATCGGCAACCTGCAGCAGGATGCTGTCAACGAACAGGTGAAGTTCGCCGTTGAGGCAGGTATCAATTTCATCGATACGGCCAATGTGTATGCCACCGGTAAGTCCGAATTGCTGCTCGGCGCATCGCTCAAAATGCTGGGCCTGAAGCGTGAGCAACTGATCGTGGCCACAAAGGCCACGGGCAGCATGGACGACTCGCCCAACGGCCGCGGGCAGTCGCGCCATCATTTATTCAATCAAGTGGACGCGAGCCTCAAGCGCCTGCAGCTCGACTACATCGATCTGTACCAACTTCACGGATTCGATCCCCTGACGCCCTTCGAGGAATCCCTGTCCGCGTTGAACGATCTGGTTCGGTCGGGAAAGGTGCGGTACATCGGGCTCTGCAACATGGCGGCTTGGCAGGTCATGAAATCCTTGAGCGTGTCGGAACGCTTGAATTTGGCCAAGTTCGTCAGCGTTCAGGCGTACTACACCGTCGCGGGCCGCGACCTTGAGCGCGAACTCGTCCCCTTGATCCAGGATCAAAAATTGGGATTGATGGTGTGGAGTCCCTTGGCAGGCGGCTTGCTCAGCGGCAAGTTCAGCAGCGCCGAGGACAAGGGTCCGGCCGGAGCGCGGCGTGCGACGTTCGATTTTCCGGTAGTGGACAAGGGCCGGGCTTTCAGGTGCGTCGATGCCATGCGCCCCATGGCGCTGGCACGCAAGGTTTCGGTGGCGCAGATCGCCCTGGCATGGCTTTTAGCCAAGTCTTTCGTAACAACTGTGATCATCGGCGCAAAATCCATGGATCAATTGCGGGACAATATCGACTCGACGCGGGTCCGGCTTGACGATGTGGAAATCAAGCAGCTGGACGAGATAAGCGCATTGCCGGTGGAGTACCCCGGATGGATGCTGGCGTTTCAGGGACAAGCCCGAGCCAAGCCTCCGGTGAAGGAGTGATGTCGCCGAAGCCCGACACAAGAGCGGCTCTGATGAACCAAGTGACGCGGTGGCGCTCCAATTTTTTGTAAAGGATAGTAATGCCAATCTTCCAATCGAATGATTTGAAAAGAGCCGCGCTCGGCGTGGCGGTGCTCATCGCGGCTCTGCTGCCGCAGGTTGCCTCCGCGACGTTGGGCCAGCCTGAGATCACGGTTCAGACCGACGTGGAGCTTGCACACGCGTCGATCAAGTCTTCGGAGGATCGCACCGGCTATCGAGTGCACGAAATCCAATTGCCGTCGGGCACCGTGATGCGCGAGTTCGTCGCACCAAACGGCAATGTGTTTGCCGTGGCATGGCAAGGGCCGACCCGTCCTGATTTACGTCAAGCTCTCGGCCAATATTTCGGCGCCTTCGCCTCGGCGCCGCGTTCCAAATTCTCGGATCGCCGGCACGTGCAGATTCAGCAAGGCGATCTGGTCCTGCAAAGCGGCGGTCACATGCGCGCCCTTTCCGGCAGGGCATACCTGCAAAGCGCCATCCCGAGCGGCGTAAGCCTTGGAGATTTGCACTAATGGTTTCGATGCGCGCGCTTAAGATGGGGCTGTGTGTCCTTCTGTGCCTGTCTGCAATTGCCTGCGGCGGTAGCGACGGCACAAGCGGCGGCGGCACGCCGCCGCCACCACCGACGAGCACCGTAAACACCGCCAGCGTGATCATCGATGGGGGTCCCTCCGCCTCAAGCGGGAGCGTCAACACCATGTTCACGACTGTGACGGTCTGCGTGCCCGGTAGCACCAC